>JBGSOU010000214.1:0-4092 GCA_041739025.1 Hyphomonas sp. | reverse complement strand
GCGAGAATATCGAGCGCGCCGGTGCGCACGCCTTCCCCGTCGATCTCGCCCGCCTCCACTGCCGCCTCGGCCGCGCGGCACTCAAGCACTTCGAACCGGTTCGTCGGTACAAGGATGGCCTTGCTCGCCTCGTCCATCCGGTGGTTTGCCCGGCCGATCCGCTGCATCAGGCGCGCGGCGCCCTTCGGCGCGCCCATCTGGATCACGAGATCCACCTCGCCCCAGTCGATCCCGAGATCCAGCGTCGAGGTGCAGACGACCGCCTTGAGTTGCCCGGCCGCCATCGCCGCCTCGACCTTCTGGCGCTGCTCGCGCACCAGCGAGCCGTGATGCAGCGCAATCGGCAATCCGTCCTCGTTCACCGACCAGAGCTCCTGGAACAGCAGTTCCGCCTGGCTGCGGGTATTGACGAAGACCAGCGCCATCTTCGCACGCCGGATCGCTTCATAAACCTCGGGCACGGCAAAGCGGCCCGAATGGCCGGACCACGGAATGCGCTCGCGGGAAATGAGGATGTCGACGTCGGCCTTGACGCCTCCGGAGGCGCTCAGGATACGGACGTTCGGATCTGGCCCCTTCTCCCCGCTGTTGGGGAGAGGGGTGGATAGAACCTCAGGGCCGCCGTCCCTCCGTCTCCGCACATCCAGCCAGCGTGCGAGATCCTCCGGATCCCGCACGGTTGCGGACAGGCCAATGAAGCGGCAGGCTGGCGCCCATTCGCCGAGCGTGGCGAGACCGAGGGCGAGAAGGTCGCCCCGCTTCGAGGGGGCGAGCGCGTGGATCTCGTCGATTATCACGCACTTGAGGTCGGCAAAGAAGGCGGCCGCGTGATCGGACGCGATCAGCAATGCCAGCTGTTCGGGGGTGGTCAGGAGGATGTCGGGCGGAGTCTTGCGCTGGCGCTGGCGCACATGGGTGGGGGTATCGCCCGTGCGCGTCTCGATGCGGACCGGCAGGCCGAGCTCGGTGACCGGGGTCATCAGATTGCGCTGGACATCGGCCGCCAGCGCCTTCAGCGGCGATATGTAAAGCGTGTGCAGCGCCGGAATGCCCGAGTTCGTTGCGCCGTGTTCAGACAGTTCGACTAGACTGCCCAGAAATCCGGCCAGGGTCTTGCCACCCCCGGTCGGCGCAATCAGCAGCGCACTCTCGCCCCGAAGCGTGGCTTCGGCGAGCGCCAACTGGTGCGGCCGGGGGGTCCAGCCCCGCGTGCCGAACCAGGCCTCGAAGGCCGGCGGAAGGCGAAAGGCGGGCGGCGAAGTATCGGCCATGGATTTCATTAAACTACAGCAAGACGCTGCGCCTGCCCTCTTTTCCTTTTTACACCGCGAATACAGGTGTGTCCCAGTCCTCGATTTCACCGGAACCCGTCATGCGTCCCCTCCTTGTTGCCAGTCTCCTGATTTTTACCGCCGCATTGCCCGCCTCGGCCGACACCGTTCTGGCGAAAGCCAAGGCGGTTTCGAAGGACGGGCCGCTTTTTGCCTATGACATGGACTTCGATGACGGCGAGCACAGGTTCCGAATGACGGTCGACCAGAGCCAACCGACCGGCAAGCGCGTGGTGAAGTTCACGCCCGATGTCTCGACGCTGAAGGGCGACGCTGCCAAGAAAGCCGACAACCTGATCAAGCGCACCGCGGGCGACATCTGGTGCAGCAGCTTTGCCGAGAACATTCCGGCCAATGCCAAGCGCGTGTCGGAGACGCCCGCCAGCGCAACCTACAGCTTCACGCCGCTGCCCGGCAAAACCGACGGCCAGTCGGCGAGCGCCTTCAAATTCCTCAAGGCCACCGCCACGATCGACAAGGCGACGGGCGGGATCCTCGCTTATGAAATGGCCTCGCCCAAGGCGTTCAAGCCAATGGCGGTCGCCAAAGTCGACAAGCTGACGATGAAGGTGGCATGCAAGCCCCTGCCGGACGGGCGCACCTATATCGACTCGTTCGCCTTCGACCTGAAAGGCTCGGCGATGATGCAGTCGATCGATCAGAAGGAGGTCCGGAAGATCTCGAACCTGACGCCATTGCCGAAATCCGGCTTCGGATCGCCCTGAAGCAGGCCGGGCGGCTGATCACTTTCGGTTCACCTTCGGCATTTCATATCTTGAATCCTGATCCGGGCCCGCACTAGACCGGGCCGAACAGGTGGAGGGATTCAGACATGTCATGGCTTGCCAATTTCCGGGCGCTTGCCCTGTCTTCCGTGCTGGCGATTGCGCCGGTGCTTCCTTCGGTTCCGGAATCCCCGCCGGAGTTGACCGCCGAGTCTGCCACCGACGCACTGTTCGCCCGGCTGGAAGCTCGCCCCGCCACATCCACCTCGAACCTTGATGTGGAAAGCCTGAACGCCGCCCTCGCCGGTTCGGCGCGGCTGAGCTACGACTTCGCGACCCAGGAAACGCTCACAGCGCCGACACGCCTGACCGGTTTCCGCTTCGAACTGCTCGGCGACAAGCCTTCGACCCTGTTCACGGCCGACGAAGTGCTCGTCTGGAACGCCGATACCGAGGCGCTGATTGCGCGCCTGAACGGCCAGCAGCTGGACCGCACCCTTCGCCTGTTTGACCGGATCGAGATGTCAGGCCTCAAGTTCGACCTGACCGATTATACAAACGCTGTCGACAACGCGGTGACCGCTGCTCTGCCCGACAGCGAGGCCGTGGATATCGGTTACGACGAAGCCTCCATGACTGTCGGACGCGTCATCTTCGGCGGCCTGACCTTGCACCCCTGGACTTTCGAAGAGACCGAAGGCGAAGAGGAAGGCGTGGCGGCCATCCGCCTCATATCGGCGCTCGCGCGCAGCTTTTCGCTTGAGTCCACCGCCTTCTTCGATGCCGACATCAGCCAGACCGTCACCGAGTCCGGAACCAGCGGCACGATCGTTTCGAGCTATGATCGCCAGCTGATCGAAGGCTATGACCGCGGCGACATTGCCTCGATGATCCAGACGGGCGTCACCTTCTCGGGATCGATCCCGGTGCCGGATGTCACCACAGGGCTGGACGCGGCGCAGCTGGACGCGGCCGCGCTGACCTCGGTGCGGTCTATCGAAATAGCGGGCCGGTCCGGCTACTCCGCCTGGACGGGCCTGCGCTTTGCGTCCCTGCTCGAATACGGTGAGCGCGGCGAGTTGCCCCCGATCACGGCCCGCGACCTCTGGAGCTTCGGCACCTACACACTGACCGACACCGAGATGAGCCTCGGCGGAAAACCGGTTTTCGAGATCGGCCGTCTCGACATTTCGGCGGACAAGTTCGCCTGGTTCCTTCCGGAGCGCATCAGCGTGACGCATCAGGATGCGTCGCTGAACCTCGTGGAAGTCCTGAAATGGGCCGAGGAGATCGAGCCCTCGGCGCCGCCCGAAGAGGGCGCCGAGCCGACCGTGGCGGAGATCATCGGCATCCTCGAGCGCACCGGCCTCGGCAAACTGTCCGGCGACGGCGCCTTTTCGCTGACCTGGGACAGCGAAACGGGCAGCGCCAGGCTCGCGAGCAACAATACCTCGGACGGTCTCTACACGGAGGAAGGCCGGTTGGAGCTTCGCCTGCCGACCTATGCGCAGCTTGTCCCGGCCTTCGGCATTGACGGCAAGACGCCGGACCAAGACGCGCTCTCGGCGCTGCTCGAGGAACAGTTCACCTTCATCGGCGGCCATTACAGCCTGTCGGACGGGGGACTGCTGAACGCGCTTGCCGCGCTCACCATCGAGGTCGCGAAGTTCAGCGGCGGTGACGACGACCCGATGCTGGGCAACCTTGCCAACTCGACGCCGGAGACCGTGCGGATGTTTGCGTCCGGGATGCTCATGTTCGGCGGCGGGGCGGCCCTCGCCGACATCCCGCAGGCCACCGGCTGGATCAGCGGGCTGTCCCAATTCATCACCAATGGCGGCACGTTCACGGTGCGCTTCGCGCCCGCAACCCCGCTGACGATGGCGGACTTCCCCGGCCCGGATCCGGACGCGGGCATGGTGGAAGCGCCGGGCCCGGCACAGCTGATCGACCTGTTCGGCCTGTCGCTGGTGCATACACCGCCCGCCGAAGTGGCGGCTGGCACGCCCTAGTTGGCTGGCTTGCCCACGACGCGG
>JBGSOU010000082.1:0-3306 GCA_041739025.1 Hyphomonas sp. | reverse complement strand
GCGCCGCTGGCCCGCGACATTCTCGCGGCGGCCCTCAAGATGGATAGCGGCCGCACGCCGCTGTATTCGAAACGTGCGGACACAGCCGCCCCTGCGCCGGCCGGCGCGCCGGAAGGAGACCCGGCATGAGCCGCGAGGGGTATACCGGATTCACCCGCGGCGAGGCGCGTACCTCGACGGCGCGGTCGTTGAACTTTGCGGGCTTTGGCCCGTTCGGCAAGATTGCGCGCCTGCCCTGGAGCATTATCCTTCTGATCGTGGCGGTCGGGCTCACCGGCACGGCGATGCTGTTTTCGGTCGCCTGGGATCCGGTGGCGCAGGCTCCGTCTCCGGACGAGGCTGATCTCTGGCGCAACCAGCTGACCCGTCTCGGGATCGGCTTTGTACTGATGATCTTTCTGGCGCTGATGCCGCTCGGCATCTGGGCGCGCTTTGCCTGGCCGGCCTATATCGGCGTGATCGTGCTGCTGATCCTTGTCGAACTGTTCGGGGTGATGGGCGGCGGTGCGGCGCGCTGGCTGAAGCTTGGCCCGATCGTGCTGCAACCGTCCGAGCCGGCGAAGCTCGCCGTCACCATCGCGCTCGCCAGCTGGTATCAGCGGATGATGCCCACGGGCGGGCAATCGCCGCCGCTCTGGGTGCATGCGGGCGCGCTCGGGATCCTGCTGATTCCGGCGGGGCTCGTGTTCCACCAGCCGAACCTCTCGACTGCGCTGGCCCTCGCGGCCGCGGGCGTGATGATCATCTTCTTTTCCGGCATTGCGATGCGCTACGTGGCGGGCGCCATCGGTCTTGGCCTGCTGTCGGTGCCGGCCCTCTACACGTTCGTTCTGAAGCCCTACCAGCGCGAGCGCGTCGATACGCTGATCGCCGGCATCACCGGCAAGGCCACCAACGGGCTCGGCGAGAGCTATCAGATCGAGCAGGCGAAGATTGCCATCGGCGCAGGCGGCTTCAGCGGCCGGGGCTATCTGCAGGGCATCCAGTCCCAGCAGGAATACGTGCCCGAGCAGCAGACCGACTTCATCCTGACGATCATCGCCGAGGAGTTCGGCTTCATCGGCGCGGTGGGCCTGCTGACGGTGTTTGCCTTCCTGTTTGTCTGGTCGTTCCGCGTGGCGGCCCGCAACAAGAGCTGGTTCGGGCGCCTCGCCACCATCGGCGCGACCTCGACGATTGCCTTCTTCGCCATCTTCAACAGCGGCATGGTTCTGGGCCTGTTGCCGGTGCTGGGCATGCCGCTGCCGCTGATCTCGTATGGCGGAACGGCGCTGATCACCGTGATGGCCTGTTTCGGCCTGATCCTGTCGGCGCACCTGCACCAGGACGAGAAGCTATCCTCGCGTGGATTGTTTTAGTCCTTCCAGCTGCAATCCTCGTTGATTTTTGACCCTGCATGGCTAGGGTCCGGGCAAACATGCCCCGGGGGAGCGCTTTAATGGAACAGATCGGCCGCAAGACTGAGAACTGGAGCTCGCGCTTTGCCTTCCTGATGGCGGCGGTGGGCTCGTCTGTCGGCCTCGGCAATTTCTGGCGCTTTCCCTATACCGCCGGCGAGAATGGCGGCGGCGCCTTCATCCTGATCTACATCCTGTGCGCGGGATTGATCGCGCTGCCGCTGCTGATGGCGGAATATGCGATGGGCCGCAAATCCGGCATGTCGGCGATCGAGGGCGTGCAGTCGCTGGCGCGCGCCGAGTCCAAGACGCAGTATTGGGGCATTGTCGGCTGGGTCGGCGCCTTGACGGCCTTCTTCATCCTCACCTTCTACATGGTGATCTCGGCCTGGCTGCTCGCCTACCTGATCCAGGCGGCCGGCGGAAACCTGCACGGGGCGGATGCCGCCGCTTCCGGCCAGAACTTCCGCGACATCATCGGGGCCGGCGAACATCCGTTGCAGTCGAAATGGTATATCCTGGGCCTCACCTCGGTGTTCATCGCCGCCAATGTGGTGGTGGTCGGCCGGGGGGTCAAAGGCGGGCTCGAAACGGCGGCAACCATCCTGATGCCGGCTTTCTTCGTGATGCTGCTGGTCGTGCTCGGCTTCTCGCTGATGAACGGCGATGTGGCCCGCACGGTCGATTTCATCCTGAAACCGGACTTCAGCAAGGTCGGTTTCGGCACCTTCCTGTCGGCGCTCGGCCAGGCGTTCTTCTCCATCGGGGTCGGCGTGGGCCTGATGATGACCTATGGCGCCTATCTGGACCGGGGCACCAACATTCCGCGCGCCTCGGCCATCATTGCCGGATCGGACACGCTGGTGGCGGTCGTCGCGGGCTTCACCATCTTTCCGATTGTGTTCGCCGCCGGTCTGCCGGAAGCCTCCGGGCCGAGCCTGTTCTTCATCTCGATGCCGGTGGCCTTCGAAGCCATTCCGTACGGCTCGGTGTTTGCCGTCGTCTTCTTTGCGCTGGCGCTGTTTGCAGCGTTCACGTCTTCGATCTCGCTGATGGAAGTCGGCGTCTCCTGGTTCGAGGAACGCCAGGGCGTCACCCGGCTTGGCGCGGCCATCGGCATCGGCTTCGTGCTGTGGATGGTCGGCGCGGGATACGTGTTCGGCGGTGACTATCTCGACTTCATGGACTTCATGACCGAGGGCCTGCTTCTGCCGCTCGGCGGCCTGCTCTGCGCGATCTTCGCCGGCTGGGTCCTGTCGCGCGACATGCTGGTGTCGGAACTTGGCGAGGGCCTTGTGATGAATGTCTGGCGGTTCCTGATCCGCTGGTTCGTGCCGCCCTTCATCGCCTTCGTTCTGGTATTTGGGTTCATGGACAAGATCCAGGACCAGTATCACGTCCAGCTGCCGTCGGTGCTGCAGTCGCTGCTGGGGCCGAACTGGACGCCGCCGCCGGCCGAATAGGACCTTGCGGCCTCGCCGGAGGCTGACCAGCTTTGCTAGACGCTGTCCAATAACACCTCGTCCGGGCGCCGCCCGGCGTTGAGGCGAACGCCCCGATTCCGGGGCTTTGCAGGCCTCAGATTGTGCAACTGCGAAAGAAACCGCTGCAAACGCAGGCCGGGCGTCGCCTTGGCCACAAAAATGCCCCATCGCCCGGTAACGGACACCGCTCAATCGCGGCGGACCCTTTCCGGGCTGCCCGCGGATCTTTCAGGGCGGCACGCTTCGGACAGCCCGAACCTGAAAGGCGCGTTGTGTGATGAAGTTGGGAGTTTGAATTGCAGCGCATTCGCCATGCCTTGCCGATGCGTACCCTTGCGGCGGCGGCGGTCGTCCTTTTGTTTGGGGCCTGTTCCGCGCCGCCCGCATCGGGCTCGCCGCCGGGCGCGGAGCCTGAAGCGCAGGCG
>JBGSOU010000010.1:0-1534 GCA_041739025.1 Hyphomonas sp. | reverse complement strand
GTTGGGGCCGGCGCCTTCGCGCTCTTCCATCTCTACGCCCTGGCCCTCAAGGTCTTGCCGGCGCCGGGCACCATCCTGATGGTCCAGCGCGGCGGGGAGGGCCAGCAGGTCCGCCAGGACTGGGTCCCCCTGGAGAAGATCTCGCCCAACCTCGTCCTCGCCGTGATCAGCGCGGAAGATGCCAAATTCTGCGATCATGGCGGCATAGACTGGGACGCGATTGAAAAGGCCCGCGCCTACAACAAGAAGCATGAAGGCAAGAAGCGCCGCGGCGGCTCCACCATCAGCCAGCAGACGGCCAAGAACGTGTTCTTCTGGAATGGCGGCGGCATGGCCCGCAAGGCCGGCGAAGCCTGGATGACCTATGTCATCGAGGCCGTCTGGGGCAAGCGCCGCATCATGGAAGTCTATCTCAACGTGGCCGAATGGGGGGACGGCCTGTTCGGCGCCGAGGCCGCCGCGCAGGCAAGGTTCGGAAAATCCGCCGCCGACCTGACGCCGCTGGAGGCTGCGCGCCTCGCCGCCGTCCTTCCGTCCCCGAACAAATGGAGCGCCGACAAGCCCGGTCCCTATGTCCGCAAGCGCACCGGATCGATCCAGTCGCGCATGCGGGTCGTGGCCAATGAAGGCTACGCGGCCTGCGTCCTCGGCGATGATTTCCGTTCGAACCTGCCGAAGCCTCAAAAAGGCGAAACACCGCGCCCGCCGCCGGTCTTCGAAGACCTGCCCGATGCACCGGATACCGGCGAGGAAGCCCTCGCATTGCCTGTCGAAGAGACGGTGGGGGATGGCAACGCCAACGACGCGCTGAACGATATCCTCAATTCCGCCGATGAAACCTTCAACAGCGCGCCCCCGGCCGATCCGGCAGCGCCTGAACCCGAACCCGAACCCGAACTCGAATCCGGAACGCCTGCTCCGGCGCCTGAGCCGGCCGCCGATCCCCCCACGGATGAAGGCGGCCCCACGGTCCTGACCCCGCCGGACTGAGCGTCATCAGACGCTTGTGCACCGGTTTCCGGCCCCCTGAAAAACAAAATCCATCGCCCGATCAAGGCGATGCAAAATATCTTGCGGTTTGTTGCGCCACCCCTCCGCACGCGGAGGTATACTGCTCGCCATGTGGTCGCTCACCCGCCTTCGCCAGCATCCGCACTTCGCCCCCTTGTTCGGGCGGGTGCATCCGCTGTGCTGGCTGATCCTGTGGTGGCAGCTCAACGGCCTGATCCGCTGGTTCGAGACCCATCGCCCTGACGATGTGCTCTATTCGGTCAGCCCCTGGGGCCTCGTGACGATCCGCTATGTCGCCCCGCGAACCGACCCGCGCCTCTACACGCCGCGCCCCCGGACCTTCCGTGTCCTGACGGACCCAAGCTGGGGCAGTGATTTGCCCGTATGTGTGGACCCCGGCCTTGCCCCGGCGCACGCCCTCATCCTCCCCCGCGCGCGGGGGTGGTGGCCCGAAGGGCCGGAGGGGTCACTCGGCCCCCTCCTAGCCGCCCCCCTCCATCCCCGAACGCCCCGCCGGCCAGCC
>JBGSOU010000124.1:0-1898 GCA_041739025.1 Hyphomonas sp. | reverse complement strand
GCGAGACCTTCGGCGCCGCGTTCGGAGAGCTCGGCCGCGATGGCCAGCGCTTCAGCCACCGCATCTGCAGCGACAGAATTCACGAGACCGAGCGCCAGTGCGCCTTCAGCATCGACCGTCTGCCCCCGGAGGATGAATTCGAGCGCCCTTGCCTCGCCGAGCATGCGCGGCAGGCGCTGCGTGCCGCCGCCGCCGGGAAAAATGCCGATACGGGTTTCCGGCAGGCCGATCAGTGGCACCCGGTTTTGCGCGATGCGCAGGTCGCAAGCGAGCGCCAGTTCGAAGCCGCCGCCCATGCAGACACCGTTGATGGCGGCGATGACGGGCTTGGGCGAATTGAACACGGCGCGGATCATGTCGGCAAAGGCGCCGCGCTCGAAGTCTTCCGGTTTCAGCTGCCCGGCGCGCACCGCCTCGCCGACCGAGACGATCTCGGCGACATCATAATGGCGCACGAAGACGCCTTCGGTACCCGTGAGCACCAGGACGCGGATGGCGGGATCGGCGACTGCGGCCTCGACCGCCGCGAGCATCAGCCCGGCGCCTTCCGCAGTCATGTAGTGGCGCGGCGGGTTGGCATAGCGGATTAGGCGCGCGGCGCCGTGGGTGGCGGAGGTTACATCGGCCATGATAGCTGTCCCTTCGTTTGAGCAGTCAGACTGCGCCGAGTGGGAGAGCGGGGCAAGATGCGTTCGCTGCCGCGCAAAACACGGCGCTACGGCGCTTGCTCCAGATCATCACTCGCTCGCAGAAGATCCAACAACGCAGCTTGATTGTTCGGCGCCAGTAGTTTTCCTTGAACCTCCAAACACTTGGGGTGCATGGGGTCGCGATCCCAGAATTTCGAGCGCAGGAACGGAACTGATGCGGCAGTTATCTGCTGGTCTATCGGCCGAATGGTCTCGATCCAGCTTCCAGAGACAGGGTGAAACTGAGCTAAGTTGAACTGCGCGCCATCTTGAAACTTTACCTTGTATTCTACGTAGCCCCCGTCTTTTGTGTGATTGCATCCCAATTCTACATGATCGATTTCGCTGAAGTCATAGCTCTGCGGACCCTTCCAGAAAGCCCAAGGGTTCAGAAGCATGCCTTCACTCTTCACCAATGTGAAAACCCTCATTTCCAGAATGCAGAGGCACACGGTAAGAGCCAAAAGTGGGACCGCCCAACTGCGATAAGAGTTGCTGTAGATATGAGCGAGCCTTGAAAGGAACTCCGCCGCAGATTCGTTTGGCGTCTGTCCTGCTACGACGCTCTTAAACCGTTTCGTCGCAAGCCTGGATTGTTCGAAATCGTTCAAAATGCAAAGCGCGGAGATGCTTTTGAATGGTTCTCCCAAGATAATTGGAAGCGACCATGCCAGCCAGGCGAAGGTGATCAAAAAGGCAAACACTCCGACAAGGGCGCTCGGCCCCGTAACTGCCTCGAATAGCAGCCCGTCGTACTTGAGTGCGAATGCTAAAGCGTTTCTTTCTTCGAATGCTTCCAGTTGATTGAAGCCGGATAAAAGCATCCAGAGTAAGGCGCCGTAAAAAGGGGCGCTTAGACTTATGCCGACAAGCCACCTTTGAGATCGCAACTTCCAAGCGCTTGAAACATCTGCTGCCACTTCCGGTGCTACACCTGCAGCCGTCAGCTTGAAGTACCATTCGCTCGGCTCATCACGCTCTGATCTGTTGGAAAAGCCCTTGTTCACTTCCATTTCCTTGCAGGCGCGGTTATTGCGCAGTCATGCGCATCATCGCCGGACAGCACAAGGGCCGCGCCCTCATCGCCCCCCAGGGGATGGGCACGCGGCCGACCAGCGACCGCACGCGCGAAAGCCTGTTCAACGTGATCGCCCATGCGGACTGGGCGCCGCCACTGGACGGCGCGCGGGTGATCGACCTGTTCGCGGG
>JBGSOU010000113.1:0-8880 GCA_041739025.1 Hyphomonas sp. | reverse complement strand
AGGTTCGGGCCGGTGCCGTTGGCGCCGCCGGGGGTGATGGTGTGGCAGGTCGAACACTGGCCGGCAAAGATGCGCTCGCCGCGCGTCAGGTCGGCAGCCGCCAGGGCGGCGCCGAGGTCAAACACCGGCTCGGCCGGTCCGCCCGCCGAGGCGGCCTCTGCGATTTCGACACAGTAGTGAAACTGTCCGCACATCTGTTGGCTGAGCGTCTGCTCTTCGCCGTGTTCATCGCCATGATGCGTGGCTTCACCGCCGAACACGAGGCCCGGGAGCTGCATCAGGGCCATCAAGCCGAGTGCGGTCGCCAGCAAGGCGCCGAAGATCTTGTTGAGACCGAGTTCTCCCATCGGGCAATCCTTCGAATCTATTCTATTGCTAACGTCTTGGCGGGCGCCTTTTGGCACGCTAACCGGGAGCGCACAATATAACCGGTGCCTCGATGAGGCGCTTCCCCCCGGCGTCGCGGCGATCAGACGCACGTTGAATCGGGGCGCAAGGCAGGGAAATCCCCAATGACGCAGAAAATTGCCTACCAGGGTGAACCGGGCGCAAACTCCCACATTGCCTGTGGCGAGGCCTTTCCCGGGCATGCGCCGATGGCCTGCCGGACCTTCGAGGACTGTTTCAACGCGGTCGAGAAGGGCGAGGCCGACCTCGCGATGATCCCTGTGGAAAACACCATCGCCGGACGCGTCGGCGACATTCACTACCTGCTGCCATCGACCCAGCTGCACATCACCGGCGAATATTACCTGCCGATCCGGTTCCAGCTGATGGCGCTGCCTGGCACGCGGCTGGGGACGGTGAAGAAGGCGCGCAGCCACATCATGGGCCTCGGTCAATGCCGCAACTTCCTGCGCCGGCATGGCATCGAAGCGGTGACGGCCGCTGACACGGCGGGCGCCGCGCGCGAAGTGGCCGAGCTGAAGGATCCGGCGGTGGCGGCCATCGCGCCCCGGCTGGCGGCTGAAGTGTACGGTCTCGAAATCCTGGCTGAAGATATCGAGGACGCGGCCCACAACACGACGCGCTTCGTGATCATGTCGCGCACGCCGGCCGATATTGATGCCGAAGATGGCCCGGCCAAGACCGCCTTCCTGTTCGAGGTGCGCAACATCCCGGCGGCGCTTTACAAGGGACTCGGCGGCTTTGCCACCAACGGCGTCAACATGACGAAACTGGAGAGCTATCTCACCGGCGGCTCATTCGAGGCCTCGCAGTTCTATGCGGAGATTGACGGCCATCCGGATGAACGCCCGGTGCAACTCGCCCTCGAGGAACTCGGATTCTTTTCGCAGTCGCTGAAGATCCTCGGCGTGTTTCCGAAAGCCCTCAACGCGCGGCTCTGACGGGCGCGCATTCTCTTTCCCGAGATCAGGCCCGCGCCGTCTGGAGCCGGGAGAGGCCGCATGCGGCCGTGATCGCAGGTTCGGCGTGATCGATGAACAGCTTTGCCTTGCCGCGCAGCTTGCCTGAACTCCAGACGGCATGGATCGGAAGGCTCGGGCCGATCCAGTCCGGCAGTACACGGACGAGGCGGATCTCGCCGGTGCATTCGGACGCAAGCCAGGCCGGCGCGAGGAAGAGGCCGAGACCGCCGGCGGCGGCTTCCAGAAGGGTTTCGCCGGATGAGGCGCGAAACGGTCCATCGACGCGCGCCTCGAATGTTTCCTCGCCGTTGGTAAGTTCCCAGATCGTCTGACGCGTATGCCGGAACACCACGGCGTCATGCGCGGCGAGTTCGGAGGGATGCTGGGGCGCGCCGCGCCGGTCGATGTAGGCTTGCGAGGCCCAGAGGACCTGTGAGGCTTCGCCGAGCTTCTTCGCCATCAGGCTGGAATCGCGCATCTCGCCGAGACGGAAGGCGAGGTCGACGCCTTCGGCGACAAGGTCCGTAAGCGCATCATCGGAAATCAGGTCGACCCGGATCTGTGGCCAGGTGGCGAGGAAGCCCGGCAGAAGCGGCGCCACCACCCGGCGGCCGAAGGAGTGGGAGGAGGAGAGCCGGAGGAGACCGACAGGGGCGTGTTCGAAACCGCGCGCTTCGGCTTCGGCTTCATCATACTCGGTGAGGATGTCGGTGGCGCGCCGGTAGAAGCGGGTGCCGGCTTCGGTGAGACTCAGCGCGCGGGTGGTGCGCAGGAAGAGGGTGGTGCCGAGACTTTCCTCGAGATCCTGCACGCGGCGCGAGACCGTCGGCTGGCCGAGTTCAAGGTCGCTCGCGGCGCGTGAGAAGCTGCCCGCGTCCGCCACGCGAATGAACAGGCGCATTGCATCAATCCGGTCCAACATCGTCCCTCACATGCAGATTTCGCATGAACACTACTTGATCCGTGCGGGCCGCGCGAGGGGGGCAAGGTGCCTCGCTCACGCAGCCGTGAAGGCGGGTCACGAAGGCGTGCTTTGAGTTCTGGCCCGCAGCTGTGGCAAAGCGGGCTCAAGGTGAGGACACACAGATGATAACCAGACTTCGTACATATGCGCCGGTGGCATATTCCGTGATTGCGTCCGCAGTCTTTCTCGACAGCCTGCGGTTCAAGTTTACCAACGCGCCCGAGACGCAGGTGATCTTCGGCCGGCTGGACGCCTGGGCGGCGGGCTTTGGCGCAGACGGCCTGTTTTCGCAGACCGGACTGTTCAGCCAGTACGTGATCGGCTCGGCCGAGCTGGTCGCCTCTTCGCTACTGATCGCCAGCCTCGTGCCTGCGCTGAAGCGGCTTCGTGTGCTTGGCGCCTTGATCGCGGTCGCCGTGATGAGCGGCGCGGTCAGCTTCCACCTCTTCACGCCGCTCGGCATTGATCCGAACAATGATGGCGGCGGGCTGTTCGCGATGGCGGTGGTTGTCTGGCTGTCCTCGATTGCGATGCTGGTCGCAGGGCGGGGCGTGCTGATCGAACTGGCGCGCGCGGTGGCGGGCATCCTTGTGCCCGCGTCGCCCGGTTTCAAGAATGAGGGACCGCTGCCTGCCCCTGCGCGGTCCTGATACTGGCCGCAGGCGTGCGATCTCCCCGCTTCGGCGCGCCTGCGGTCAGACTTCCCTCTCACGCTCAACTTTTGAAAGCCAAGATCATGAAACTCCGTTCCCTTCTCGCCGCGGCCGCGATTGCGCTCGCGCCTGTCGTCCTGCTTCCTGCGGCAGCGCTCGCCGAGCCGCCGATCTATACCAGCGCCTTCGATGACCTCGCCGTGCAGGGGTACGATCCGGTCGCGTACTTCACCGCGGGCAAGCCCGTCAAAGGCGCCAAGGAATTCTCGACCAAGTACATGGGCGCGACCTTCCGCTTCGCGAGCGCCGCCAACCGCGACGCGTTCATCGCGAACCCGGCCGCCTATGCGCCGCAATATGGCGGCTACTGCGCCTGGGCGGTGAGCCAAGGCTACACCGCGAAGGGCGATGCGAGGAACTGGAAAATCGTCGATGGCAAACTGTATCTCAACTACAACACCTCGATACAAAAGAAGTGGGAAGGCGACATTCCGGGATTCGTATCTGCGGCGAACACCAACTGGCCGGGTCTGGTCGACTAGGCATCGTCTTGAAGCATGCAGCGGCGCCGGAGGGATTTCTCTCCGGCGCCGTTTCAGTTTGAGGCAGCCTGAAAGGGAGCGCGGCGGGGCCGGACTCCCTGCGCGCCGACCGGGCGTAGCAGCGCGAGCTGTGCGGCGCGGAGATTTGGGCGGGGAAGCGGGCGTGCTGATCGCGGACGCGAGGACGGCGGCGGGCGCTGGAAGAAGCTACGCGAACACCGCAGGCGAAATCCTTGAATTCACAAAAGAAAACGGGCGAACTTTCGTTCGCCCGTTCGTAGTGAAGAATGTCCGTAGACTTACTTCTTTTTTGCGACCGGCTTTTTTGCGGCCGGCTTTTTCGCCGGAGCAGCTTTCACAGCAGGCTTGGCGGTCTTGGCTGCCGGCTTTTTCGCGGCGGCTTTCGGCGCAGCTTTTTTCACGGCGGGTTTAGCGGGTTTCGCAGCCGGTTTTTTGGCGGCGGGTTTTTTTGCAACTGCCATCTTCGATCTCCTTTGAGTGGCATCCCAATAATATGCTGATTCGTGGGAATGCAACTCCAAAAATTCATTTTTCAGGCGAGTCCCCGTATCCATCCGTACACGGTCAGTCGTTCCTGTCGGCCCAAACCTTCAGGATATGATGGGCAATTGCGGAGGGCGGCGGGCAAAAAAGCTCTGAATGTTTTCCAGCAAGAATCTGGCGCATTTCTGCACGCGTGACCCAACGCGCGCTTTCGAGTTCCTTGGAATCGATCTCGATCTCGTCGGATTGCGCGGGAACGATGAAGCCCATCATCAGCGAAGACGGAAACGGCCAGGGCTGACAGGCGACATACTCCGCCTGCGCAGGATCGCAGACGATGCCCGCCTCTTCGAAGATTTCGCGCGCCGCCGCCTGCTCGATGGTTTCACCCGGTTCGCAAAACCCTGCGAGGCACGATATGAAACCAGCGGGCCAGAATTTCTGGCGGCCGATCAGGGCCTTGCCGTCTTTCACGGCCAGCATGATGGCCACCGGATCGGTGCGCGGAAAATGTTCGGCGCCGCACATCGCGCATTGCGCTTTCCAGCCTGCATCGGTGATCGCATTCCGGCCGCCGCATTTTGCGCAATAGCCGTGCGAGCCGTGCCAGAGGAACAGGCTGCGCGCGGTGGAGGCGCAGTTGGCATCCATCGCGGGCATGCGCGCGGCGCCCTGACGGAAATCCGCGAACTCGCCGATGCCTTCGATCAACGAGCCCTCGAGTTCGAACTTCGGCGGAAGATCGAGCGCAAAGACCGGCGTGCCGGCTTTGTCCTCGCCGAGGAAAAGGCGCGGTGATCCGGGCGAGACGCGTCCTGCTTCCGGCCCCATCCAGACGAGGCCGCCATCGCGCGCGATGAGCGGCGCGCCGTCGCGGATCAGGAAGATCAGCACGTCGTCGCGCGTGAAGGCGGCTTCAAGCCAGGCTTCGTCGGCGCGGCGATGTGCAGCGCGGTCGATGGGCTTGGCGGCGAGGGGCATGTCATTCGAGTTCGTCATGCGAAGCGACCTAATCCGGTTTGCGCGCGGAGGGAACATCTAACCGGTGGCGGGTTGCCTTCACTCTGCCAAAGTCTGGTGGCCTAACTTCCGGAAACACAGGGAGGGGAGTTCCCATGAAGGCGATTTACGCTGCGAGCCTTGGCGCGCTGATGATGGGATTGTCTGCTTGTGCGTCGATGTATCCGTGGGGGCAGGATGGCGAAGCCGAAGGGCTCGCCACGCCGGCCAGCGTGAACCGGTTCGAGTCGATGACGCCCGGCGAACCGGACATGGATTTGCCCGCGTACGCAGATCCGTCCCTCGATACGTTGAGGGCACCTGCGCTGACGCGCTTCTCCGGTGAGGCCGAATTTCTTGACTGGCTGAAAGCGGTTCGCGCGGCAGCCGATGCGCGCGGCGTGTATTCCTGGCACGGTGGGGAGATGGCGGAGATGGCTATGTCCGCCCCGCCGCCAGCGGGCGCGATGGAGTCGGCCGCGCCGGCCGCAGAGGCGGAAGTGGAGGCCATCACCGTCACCGGCAGCGCGATGGAATCGGGTGATGCCAATCCCGAGATCACCAACAACCAGAAAGCTGGTGTCGACGAAGGCGGCATCGTCAAGCAGATCGGAAACCATCTCGTCGTGCTGCAGGACGGACGCCTGTTCGTCACCGACCTGATGCCGGACGGAAAGCCGGGCCTGAAGCTGGCTGACCGCGCAAATGTCTACCGCTCCGACACCGAGGACACCTGGTATGACGAGATGCTCGTCTCGGGCCGGACGATCCTCGTCACCGGATACTCCTATGGCGAGAATGCCAGCGAGTTCACCGTGCTGACGCTGGGCGCGGACGGCAAGGTCACACGCGACGCAACCTTCTACATCTCGTCGGACGATTACTATTCGGGCAGCAACTACGCCTCGCGGATGATCGATGGAAAACTCGTCATCCATACGCCGATCTATACCTCGGGCCGGGGATGGTGGGACGCGTTTGATCCGCCGGAAATCCGTGAATGGCGCCGCGAGGGGCCGGACGGCGAGCGCGAACACATGCGCGGCCGTCCGCTGTTTCGCGCCGAGGATATCTGGATGCCGGTGCAGCGCGTGCTGGAACCGGTGATCCACACCGTGACCGTATGCGACATTTCCGGCGTCACGGATGCGACGGCGCCGTCGTGCGCCGCAACCGCCATCGTTGGCACCGAGGCGCATCAGTTTCTCGTCACCAAGGATGCGTTCTGGCTCTGGATGAGCCCGTCGGCGCAGGAGCGGATGTTTGATGTTCCGGACGCGCAGGAAAGCCTGTGCGAGGGCCGGCTCAGCCTTTCCCCGATGCGCGAGATTGCGCCGTCGGCTCTGGTGAAACTGCCGATCGATGGCGCCATGCCGTCCGTGCTCAGCGTGCGCGGCGAGCCGCAGAACCAGTTCTCGATGGACATGGACGCGGGCAGTTTCCGCGCGGCGCTGGACTGGAACTCGGCGGTCTGCGAGCCGCCTTATGATGCGCCGGCCTCGCTGGTCTACTTTGAGACGCCGCTGTCGGCGCTGGGCTCGATGCTTGGCGAAACGGCGCAGGGCCGCTACGTGCCGTTGCCGACGCCGGGCACCTCGAACTATGAGGCGCGCTTCACGGAAACACACCTGGTCTATGGCGCGCGAAGCGGCTGGGGCAGCTGGGCGCCGGACGCGGAAGAGGCGCCGCGCGACAACGGACGCGCCGTGATCGTGCCGCTGGCGGATCCGGCTTGGCCGGTCACGGTGAGTGTGCCGCATGAAGTGATCCGTGCGGAACGGGCCGGGCCTTACATGGCGCTGACGGGGTACCGGGATGCGGCCGGGCTCAGCGTCTCCCTGATCGACCTGCGTCTCAGCGAACCGAGGCTTGCCAGCACCTTCGTGATGGCGAACCGCTTCGAAAGCGAGAACCGCAGCCACGCGTTCAACAGCAAGATCGATCCGGACGGCACCGGGCTGATCGGGCTGCCAACCGTGCCGCGTTCGGAAGAGTCCGACCGCTGGTGGTGGTGGTCCTCCAGTTCAGATCTGAGTTATCTGCAGACCGATGCGAGCGGCAAGCTGTCGGCGGCCGGTGACCTGATGGCGACGCGGCGCGATCCGAACGAAGAGTCGCCGACCGGTTATGAGTGCGAGGTGTCCTGCGTCGACTGGTATGGCAATGCACGGCCGATCTTTACCGGGGGGCGCGTGCTGGCGCTGGTCAATTCGGAACTGGTCGAAGGCCGGCTGGAGAACGGGATGATCCGCGAAATCCGGCGCATCGACCTGACGGCGAAGCCTTAGGGACGCAAGTCACGCCCGCAGCCTCCGGCCTGCGCCGGAGGCTCTGGCGTCATGGTGCGGCAAGCCGATCAGCTGCGGCGCGAGCCGGACGCGCGGGCGTTGAGATGGTCGACGAGTTCCGGCGTGATGGTGCCTGTCCGCTCGAGGCCTTCCATCGCCTGGTAGTCGCGGATGGCATCTGCCGTGCGCGGACCAAGCACACCATCGGGGGTGCCGGCGCCAAAGCCGAGGCGGCTGAGGGCAGTCTGCACGGCCTGGACCTGCAGCGGGTTGCCGGTGTTCCAGCGCTGCGCGCCGAATTTTCCATTGGCCAGCGCGTTCGGCGCCTCTGCTTTCCACGCATTGGCCTGGTCACGGGCATCGAGTGACTCGGTCATCGAGACCCGCGTGCGCAGGTTGGCGACTTCCTGTTCGGCGCCGGTATCGCCGGCCCTCGCGGCCACTTCAAACCAGAAGAGGGCCTTGGCGAGATCCTTCGGCACACCGATGCCCTCGGCATTGACGACGCCGAGATTGTATTGCGCGTCCACAACACCGAACTCTGCCGCCCGGGTGAACCAGTCCACGGCATCGGCTTCGGATTTGGCGCCGCCTTCACCTTCCGCCAGGAAGAGGGCGTAGTCATACATGGCGCTCGTGTGGCCCGCCTCCGCAGCCTTCTGGATCAGGCTGCGGGCTTCGACGATGTCCTTTTCGACGCCCTGGCCGCGCTCATAGAGCTTGCCGAGTTCGTACTGGGCCGGTGCGACTCCCTTCTGGGCGGCGCGGCGCAGATAGGACGAAGCGCCGTCGAGGTCGCCGTCGGCGAGCAGGACTTGCGCATATTGGTATTGGGCGACGGCGTTGCCGGCATTGGCTTCGGCTTCGACAGTCACGACCACGGGGATCGACGGGAAGCCCGTATTGCCGCGTGTGGTCAGGCGGGCGGGTTCGGTGGCGGGCGCGCCGGCAAGGTCGGCGACGTCCGGTTTCAGCGACGGCGGCTCGGCGGCTTCGATCGCCTCGGCAGCGGTGACGATGGATTTGATTGCGGCTTGCTCGGGCGTCAGTTTGACGGCGGGCTTGGGTTCGGGCTTCGGCGCAACCTTGATGGCCGGCTTCACCTGCGGCGGGGCCGGTTGCACGGAGGCAATGATCGGCACGGGCTGGGTGGCAGGTTCATCAACCGGCGCGGATGCGGCGGCGGCCGACTGGGCCAGCTCCAGGATATCGCTGGAAGGCGCTTCAGTCTCGGTTCCGGCCTCGGCGCGTGCCGTGTCTTCGAACAGGTCGGCGGCAACCAACGCGGTTTCGTCTTCGAACAGCATCTGTTCGGCGTCGACCGGCACGGGGCGTTCGGCGGCGGCCAGGGTTGTGGTGGCCGCGGGCGCGCCGGTTTCAGGATCGACATAGGTATCGACCGGGCCAGCCAGGGTCGGCGTCACCGGCTGCTTGCCACGCAGGTACAGATAGCCGCCGACGCCGGCGCCGGTGATGGCGACGGCGGACGCCGCAAGAAGCAGCGGCAGTTTGGAGCTGGCGCTCGCCTTCTGGGCGGCGCGTTCACGCTCGGCCCGGGCG
>JBGSOU010000098.1:0-5718 GCA_041739025.1 Hyphomonas sp. | reverse complement strand
GCGCGGCCGCAGGAATGGCTGCTGGCAGCGGGCGCGAACCGGTTGTTCCACTGGTTTGGTGATGCACAGAACGACGCTGCACGCCTGGCGCGCGTAATGGCGGGGCGCTCGGTCGGCATCGTGCTGTCGGGCGGCGGCGCGCGCGCCTACAGTCATATCGGCGCGATCCGGGCGATCCGCGAGATGGGCATACCGATCGATTTTGCCGGCGGCGCCTCGATGGGGGCGGTTGTGGCGGCCTGTGTCGCGATGGGCTGGGACGACGCGGAGATCGAGCGGCGCATCCGCAAGGCCTTCGTGGAGACCAATCCGCTCGGCGACTACAACCTGCCCGTCGTCGGCATGGTGAAGGGCAAGCGCGTCAATGCACGCCTGGAGGAGCATTTTGCCGAGACCGAGATCGGCGAACTCCGGATCCCGTTCTATGCCCTCTCGACCAATCTCACGTCGGGCTCGGTGCACATCCACCGCCACGGACTGCTGCGCACCGCCTTGCGGGCGACCATCTCCCTGCCCGGGATCCTGCCGCCGGTGGTGGACGGGGATGACATCCTTGTCGACGGGGCGGTCCTGAACAATTTCCCGGTCGAGACGATGCGGGAACTGCACCAGGGTTACGTGATCGGATCGGACGTTTCCGGCCAGCCGGAGGGCCTCGACCGGGAGGAATTCGTTCGGCCGCTGAACTTCTGGCAATGGGTCGTGCGCAACGGATTCTCGTCGCCGCCGCCGATTGCCGGGCTGCTGATGCGGGCGGCGACCGTCCGGAATGACCCCGTTCTGGGCCGCGACCTGACGGATGTGATGATCCTGCCCGACCTGCCGGGCATCGAATTGCGGGACTGGACCGCGTATGACGACGCCGTGGAAGCAGGCTATGTGGCGGCCAAAGCCGCCCTTCAGGCCAGCGAAATCCCCCGTTTGTGCTGCCCCAAATGAGCCGCAACCTGTATTAACATAAACAGTGCATTAAGCATGTTGCTCCAGAATTCGGGAAGAAAATCAAACTTCCCGAGGGCGAACCATGAGTGCAACCCTGCTTGACGCGCTGCCGGTCGTCATCTGCGAAATGGTGCCGATCCGCAACGACGCGGGCGAAATCGTCGATCTGGAATGGGTCGCATCCAACAAGCTGATGAACGACTCCATCCTTCCCGGCGGCAGCAGCATCGTCGGCATGCGGATCTTCGAGTTTGATCCGGCCTATCGCGACTCCGAAATGGTCCGATGCGTGCTCCGGGTGCTCGAGACGGGCGAACCGTGCACATTCATCACCCAACAAGGCCGCGCCGCGAAGATGCTGGGCAAGGTCATGAAGACGATGATCCAGCCGACCGAGCGCGGCGCGCTGGCCTGTTCGCACGAAGTTACCGACCTCGCACAGGAACGCGACGAGGCCCACCGGCTCTACGAGCTGGCGCGAGCGGCGTGCGATCATGCGGTGAACGGCATCGTCCTGACCAACATGGCCGGCGAGATCGTCTATGTGAACGATGCACTGTGCGAGATGTCGGAATGGTCGCGCGAAGAGCTGATGGGCAAGAATGTTGGCCTGTTGACCGGCGAGGAGTCCTATCGCCCGGACCCGGAGCTTGCCCAGAAGATGGCGCGCGGCGAAATCATACGCCATGTGACCGACGCCGAGGCGCCAACCAAATCCGGCGGAACGAACCAGGTCCAGCTTTCGGTGTCGAGCGCCCGCTGGGGCGACACCGGCGAGCGCGTCTTCATCACCTATGTGCGCGACATCCGCGAGGAACGGCGCAACGCACATGAGCTGCGCGATACCCTGAACCGCGCGGAACAGGCGACGCGCCTCAAGTCCGAATTCCTGGCCAACATGAGCCACGAGATCCGCACGCCGCTGAACGGCGTGCTGGGGATGGCGCAGGTTCTGGCACACGGGGATCTAACACCCGTACAGGCCGATCAGGTCTCGGTGATCCTGGATTCCGGCAATACGTTGATGGTGCTGCTGAACGACATTCTGGACCTTTCAAAGATCGAGGCCGGACGGATGGAAGCCGCGCCGGTGGCCGGCGACCTGCGTCACAAGCTGAGCGGATTGTTCAAGCTTCTGGAAGCTTCGGCGCGGGAGAAAGGCGTGGATATTCAGCTGTTTGTCCACCCGAGCGTGCCGTCGCGGCTGGTGTTCGACCCCGTGCGCGTGCGTCAGTGCGTCGGCAATCTGGTATCGAACGCGATCAAGTTCACCGCGCAGGGCAAGGTGATGATCGTGGTCAGCAGCACGCCGCAGGATTCGGGCGAACACATCGTCAAGATTCACGTGTCGGACACAGGTTGCGGTATCGCGCCGGACAAGATCGAGAAGGTGTTCGAATCCTTTGCGCAGGAAGACGGCTCGACCACGCGCCGGTTCGGCGGTACCGGGCTCGGGCTTTCGATCACCCGGAAGCTGGCGCGCATGATGGGCGGCGATGTGACCGCCGCCAGTGAGCCTGGCAAGGGCTCCGTCTTTACACTGACCTTCATGGCCGAGCCGCTGAGCGCCGTTCAACTGACCACACCCGACACCAAGGTCAGCGAGATGGCGCCGCGGATGGCCCGCACCGGTTTGACCGGCTGCCGCGCCCTGGTGGTTGATGACAACGCCATCAACCGGCGCGTGGCCCGCTCGTTCCTCGAAATCCACGGCCTGGTGATCAGCGAGGCCGCCGATGGCAATCAGGCGCTGGACGTGCTGAGCCGAGGGAAGGTCGACATCGTTTTGATGGACATTCACATGCCGGGGCTGGACGGGGCGGAAGCCTTCAAGCGCCTGCGCAATTCGGGCAGCGTGAACCGCACGACGCCGGTGATCGCCCTGACGGCCGATTCGATGCACGGCGACCGCGAGAAGTTTCTCGCCAAGGGCTTTGACGGCTACGTGCCCAAACCCATCGAGGAGCGGGCGCTGGTGACGGCGATCAACCAGATCCTCAGCACCACCGAAGATGACCAGGAATGGCGCTTTACGGCCTGACGCGGCGTGAGCGTGCGCGGCAGGTAGATTGTGCTGCGAGGCTGTGCCCTTATGGCGCCGCCCCTTGACGGGTCAATCGAGAAGGATCGTGTGCCCATGGCCAAGTTGCCGAAACCCCACAAACCGGTCGGCGAGGACTATCTCGCCACAGCCAAACAATCGAGCGCCGTGCACCGGTTTCCGTTTCCGCCGCAGATCGTGTGGAACGCGCTGCTGGACGGGCCGGCCTGGACCGAGTGGCTGCCGATCACGAAGGTGACCTGGACGAGCCCCAAGCCGTTCGGGCCGGGCACGACGCGCACCGTGGAAGTCGGCCCGCAGGTCATCGAGGAAACGTTCTTTGCCTGGGAAGAGGGCAAGCGGATGGCGTTCCGGTTCGAGCGCTCCACCCTGCCCGTTTCGGCGGCCGTTGAAGACTACCGGATCGTGCCGGTCGAGGGCGGCTGCGAGCTGCGCTGGAGCGGCAAGGCCAGCGCGCCGCTGTTTCTGGGGGCGCTGGTGACCGGGCAGCTGACCAAGGGACTGGTGGACGGACTGCCGAAACTGGAAGCGCTGATTTCGAGCCAGCCCGAGCGATTCAGTTAGGGCTCAACCTGTCCACTTTGCGAATGGAATGACTTCACCGGGTACGCCCGCGCGCTCGCTCAGCGTGTGTTGCCACCAGCCGACATCATGCCATTGGCCGAGTTTGAAGCCGACCTGCGTGTAGGTGCCGAGGTGGCGAAATCCCATCTTCTCGTGCAGCGCCACGCTGGCGGCATTGGGAAGCGCGATGCCGGCGAAGGCGTTGCGAAATCCTTGCGCGCGCAGGATTCCAAGAAGATCCGTATAGAGACGGGTTCCAAGGCGGCGTCCGCGCGCACCGTCCGCAAGATAGACGGTGACGTCGCAGGACCATCGATAGGCTTCCCGCGTGCGGTGCGGGGAGGCGTAGGCGTAGCCGATGATGCGTTCATCTTCTTCGGCAACCAGCCAGGGATGGGTTTCCAGCGTCGCCGCTATGCGCCGCGCCATTTCGGCAGCATCGGGCACCATGGTCTCGAACGAGATGACAGTATCGCGCACGAACGGTGCATAGATGGCGGCCATGTCTTCGGCATCATCCGGCGTTGCAACCCGAAGGTCAGGCAGCGCCGCCATGATTGATCAGGCCGTCTCGTTGAACAGTTCCCGCCCGATCAGCCAGCGGCGGATTTCGCTGGTGCCGGCGCCGATTTCGTAGAGCTTCGCGTCGCGCAGCAGACGACCGGTCGGATACTCGTTGATGTAGCCGTTGCCGCCGAGGAGCTGGATGGCGTCGAGGGCAAGCTTGGTCGCGGTTTCCGCAGCATACAGAATGGCGCCGGCGGCGTCCTTGCGAGCCGTCTCGCCGCGGTCGCACGCTTTTGCCACCGCGTAGACATAGGCCTTGGCCGCGTTCATCTGCACGTACATGTCGGCCAGCTTGCCCTGCACGAGCTGGAACTCGCCGATGGACTGGCCGAACTGCTTGCGGTCGTGGATGTAGGGGATCACGACATCGAGGCAGGCCTGCATGATGCCGGTCGGGCCGGCGGACAGCACCGCGCGCTCATAGTCGAGACCGCTCATCAGGATGCGCGCCCCGGCGCCGACCGGGCCCATCACGTTGATCTCGGGTACTTCGCAATCCTCGAACACGAGTTCGCCGGTCTCGGAGCCGCGCATGCCGAGCTTGTCGAGCTTCTGGGCGACCTTGAAGCCTTTGAAGCCGCGCTCGATCAGGAAAGCGGTGATGCCCTTCGAGCCGCCGCTCGGATCGGTCTTGGCATAGACGACCAGAGTGTCCGCATCGGGAGCGTTCGTGATCCACATCTTGGTGCCGTTGAGGACGTAGCGGTCGCCTTTCTTGTCGGCGCGCAGTTTCATCGAGACGACGTCCGAGCCGGCGCCGCTTTCGCTCATGGCGAGGGCGCCCAGGTGTTCGCCGGAGATCAGCTTGGGCAGGTAGCGGGCCTTCTGGTCATCGCTGCCCCAGCGGCGCAGCTGGTTGACGCAGAGGTTCGAGTGGGCGCCGTAGGACAGGCCGACCGAGGCCGAGGCGCGGGAGATTTCCTCCATTGCCACGACATGCTCAAGGTATCCAAGGCCGGTGCCGCCCCATTCCTCTTCGACGGTGATACCGAGGAGGCCAAGCTCGCCCATCTTCGGCAGCAGGTCGCGCGGGAACGTGTCCGTCCGGTCGATCTCGGCCGCGCGCGGCGCGATCTCGTTCTGGGCAAAGTTTTTCACGGTTTCGCGGATCATGTCCGCAGTTTCACCGAGATCGAAGTTCAGGGAAGGATATGTGTTCGGGATCATGGGCGTTTTCTAGCAAGGGCGCCCTGCCCTGTCAGCGGCTAATCTTGCCGCGTGAGCGCCCGGTAGAGGTAGTAGGTGGCGATGAGGAAGAGAAAGCCGCCGCCGAGCGCCAGCACCGGGCCGGCATAGGCATCGCTCTCTCGCAACATCGGCCGCGAGCCCTGCGACAGGAACCGTTCGACGCCGGCGATCAGACCGACAAAACCGAGACCGGACAAGGCCGCGTAGGGCAGCCAGGCCCCGAGATGGGGCGCGGAAGACGGGCCGGGATCGCCGTTCTCCTGGATCGCCCGTTCCAGTTCGCGCGCATCGATCTGGACAATCTCCAGATCATCCACGACGACACCTTCGGCCAGCGGCAGCGGGGGCAGCACATCATCCGGCAGGGCAGCGGCCTCGCCGGCCGGGCGTGCCAA
>JBGSOU010000073.1:0-3186 GCA_041739025.1 Hyphomonas sp. | reverse complement strand
GATGATCGCCCACGATCCGGCGGCGGACACCGCCCTGTTTGCAGCCGCCACGCGCACGGCCGAAACCCTCCGGGGACAGACCAGCGGGGCAGCGGGGGGCCCGGTGTTCATCTGCGGCATGCCCCGCACCGGCACGACGTTGGTGGACCGCATCCTGTCCAGCCACAGCGCGCTCACCCCGGCAGGCGAACTGACCGACTTTGCGCTTTCCCTGAAACGGATGACGCGCACCCCGTCGAACCTGGTGCTCGACCCCGAGACGCTGGATGCGGCGGCGGCAGCGGACCTGACGGCGCTCGGCAAGGCTTACATGGCGAGCGTCTCAGGCTCGCTCGGGCTGAGCGGACGGTTCACCGACAAGATGCCGCTCAACATCCTGCTGGCACCGGTGATCCTCGCAGCGCTGCCGCAGGCGCGGGTGATCTGCCTGCGGCGCCATCCGGCGGATACGGTGCTGTCGAACTACCGGCAGATGTTTGCGACGAGCTTTTCCTACTACAATTACGCCTACGGACTGGAGGAGACCGCCCGCTACCATGTCCAGTTCGACCGGATGGTGCGCGCGTTCGAAGCGGCCCTGCCGCCGGAGCGGTTCACGGTGGTGCACTACGAGAATGTGGTGACGGATCTCGAGGCCGAGACGCGGCGGCTGCTGGACTTCTGCGGCTTGCCGTTCGAGGCGGCGTGCCTCGCGTTCCATGAGAACGCGGCACCCGTGGCGACGGCCAGTTCGGCGCAGGTGCGCGAGCCGCTGTACACGTCGGCGCTGGGCCGGTGGAAGCGGTATGAGGCGGGGCTGAAGCCGGCCCTCGACATACTTGACGCGGCGGGCTGCCTTGCGCCCGGGGAAAGATCCGCTACCTGAAGGGAACGGCGCCGGTCAGATCGCCACAGTCAGAGGGACAATCCAACATGAAACATCGCCGCCTGGGCAAGAGCGCCATCTACGTGTCCGATATCTGCATGGGCACCATGACATTCGGCACGCAGACCGACGAGAAGGAGGCGTTCCGGATTCTCGACGCCAGCCTCGATGCCGGCATCAACTTCTTCGACACAGCCGAGAACTACCCGGTGCCGCCGGACATCAAGTATGGCGGCCTGACCGAGGAAATCTTCGGGCGCTGGATGAAGACCAAGGACCGCGACGCGATCATCCTCGCGACGAAGGTCTGCGGGCCGTCGCATGGCTGGATCAAGGGCTCGCAGCGCGCCGGCATGACGGCGCTGGACCGCCACAATATCCGCCGCGCGGTGGAGGCGAGCCTGACCCGTCTACAGACGGATTACATCGACCTCTACCAGACCCATTGGCCCGACCATGGCACCGCCTATGACGAGACGATGGAGACCCTCGACGAACTGTGCCGCGAAGGCCTTGTGCGGATCGCCGGCTGTTCCAACGAGGACGCCTGGGGCCTGATGAAGTCCATCGAAGCGTCGAACCGTCTTAGCGTGGGGCGCTACCAGACGATCCAGAACAATTTTTCGCTGAACAATCGCCGCTTCGAAGACGCGCTGGCGAAGGTCTGCCGCGAGGAAGGCGTGAGCCTGATCCCCTACTCTCCGATCGGCGGGGGCGTCCTGTCCGGGAAATACCAGGGCGGCGCCACGCCGGACGGCGCGCGCTTCTCCTCCTATATCAAGCTGGGCGGCCGTCAGGCGACGATGGCGAAACGGTTCGTCAACGAGAAATCCCTGGCCTCGACCGAGCGCTTCATGAAGATTGCCGCCGAGGCGGGCATCAGCGTGGTGACGCTGGCGACGGCCTGGTCGAAGCAACATGATTTCGTGGCCTCGACGATTGTCGGCGCCTCGAAGTTCGATCAGCTGGCGGACATTCTCGCAGCCATCGACCTGGAGCTTCCGCCCGAAGTGATGAAGGCCTGTGACGCGGTGACCAAGGAAATCATGTATCCGATGGGGTGAGGTTGCGGGGTTTTGGAAAGACCCCCTCCACCTAAAAACGATCAGGCTCCCGCCGCCATCTTCGGGCGGTCGGGAGCCTTTGCCTTTGTGTCCCACCAAAGTTTGTTCGCGTTGCTGCGCTAGGCCGCCTTCGCCTTGGTCAGGACTTCGCGCTTGCCGGCATGGTTGGGGGCGGAGATGACGCCTTCTTCCTCGAGGCGGTCGATCAAGCCGGCCGCCTTGTTGTAGCCGACCTTGAGACGACGCTGGAGATAGGAGGTGGAGGCGCGCTGGTCGCGGATGACAACCTGCACCGCTTCGGAGAAGAGCGCGTTGTCGTCGTCGCCGCCGCCTGAGCCGCCTTCGCCCATGCCGAGCATCGCGTCCATGACGGGCGATCCGGACGAGCCGTCTTCCTTGGATTCGAGCACGTCCATGACATAGTCGGGCTCACCCTGTTCGCGCAGCCAGTCCGCGACCTGGCAGACTTCTTCGTCGGACACGAAGGGGCCGTGCAGGCGCTGGGTTTTCTTGCCGGGCTCCTGGTGGAGGAGGTCGCCGTTGCCGAGCAATTGTTCGGCGCCCTGCTCGTTCAGGATGGTGCGGCTGTCGACCTTGTTGGTGACCATGTAGGAGATACGGGTCGGGAAGTTCGCCTTGATCGTGCCGGTGATGACGTCCACGGACGGACGCTGCGTGGCGGTGATCAGGTGGATGCCGGCGGCGCGGGCCATCTGGGCGAGGCGCAGGAGGCAGCCTTCGATTTCCTTGCCGGCGACGACCATCAGGTCCGACATCTCGTCGATCACGACGACGATCTGCGGGATATGATCGATGGCCAGGGATTCGGTTTCGTAGACGGGCTTGCCGCGCTCATCGAGGCCGGTCTGGACCTTGCGCACCAGCGGCTCGCCGGCAGCGCGATACTTGGCAGCCTTGTCGTTGAAGCCGGCGAGGTTGCGCACGCCTGCCTTGGACATCAGCTCATAGCGGTTTTCCATTTCGCGCACGGCCCATTTGAGCGCGTTGACGGCTTCCGGCGCCTTGGTGATGACCGGGGCCAGCAGGTGCGGAATGCCTTCGTAGACGGTAAATTCGAGCTTCTTCGGGTCGATCAGGATCAGGCGGACCTGTTCCGGCGTGTGGCGGTAGAGCAGCGACAGGATCATCGCGTTGACGCCGACTGACTTGCCCGAGCCCGTCGTACCCGCGATCAGCAGGTGAGGCATCTTGGCAAGGTCGACGACCGTCGGGATGCCGCCGATATCTTCCCCGAGC
>JBGSOU010000088.1:0-6497 GCA_041739025.1 Hyphomonas sp. | reverse complement strand
CAGGCATGCGCGCCGCCGCCAAAGGCCGCATGATCGCGCCGCCCCCGGCGTACCCTGAACGCGTGCGGATCTTCGAAGGCTTCGGGATCGCGGTTGGCGCCCAGCAGTGACACGACGACCGCAGCGCCCTGCTTCACCGGGCAGCCGAAAATCTCCCGGTCTTCCGGCACATACCGGGCGGCAATCGCCACGGGCGGACCAAAACGCAGAAGTTCTTCGGTTGCCGGAACCGCCAGATCAGGGGCCGCGACCAACGCGGCCCATTCCTCGGGATGCGTGATCAGGGCGTGAAGGCCATTGCCGATCACGTCTGCCGTGGTGAGGTTTCCGGCCAGCAGCAGAAGCAGAAGGAGCGAGGATATCTCCGCATCGCTCAGGCTGTCGCCGCCGTCCTGCGTGTGGATGATCGCGGACAGAAGATCGTCCGAGGGCCGACGGCGCCGGCGCGCGATCTCTTCGGCGAAATAGGCGTCGAGCCCGGCAAAGGCGGCAATCTGGCGGCGGTCCTCATCCGGCGAGCGCAGGGGGTTGAACACGAAGATCAGGTCTTCGGACCAGGCGCGGAATTGCGGCATGTCGGACCGCGGAAAGCCCAGCATGTCGCCGATCACATAGATCGGATAAGGCGCGGCAAACTCGGAGATCGCATCAAAATCCGGCTTGGCGGCAGCCTCCGCCAGCAAGCGTGCGGCGATCGCTTCGATTTCACTGCGCTTCGACGCGATCGCCTTCGGCGTGAAGGCCCGCGACACGAGGCTGCGTACGCGGCGGTGTTCGGCGCCGTCCATGTAGAGCAGGTTTCCGTGCGGCGCCGGGTCCAGCATGGCGGGCGGCGCAAAGGACCGCGCGAGAGAGCCAGGCGGCGTGCTGCGCGGGTCACGCTGGAAACTGGCATCGGCAAAGATCGCGCGCACATCTTCGATCCGGGTGAGATAGAGTCCCGCAGGCGCCTCCGGAAAATGCGCATGCGCATGGACGTGCCTTGGCGCTTCCTGCCTCAGCCGGTCGAGGATCGGATGGGGATCCTGCAGGAAGTCCGGGTTCAGCTCGGTCAACTCGAAGCCATTAGGCAGCGCGGGTGACTCAGGGCGAGAGATCAACTTGGACAAGAGGCTTCTCCAAAAAACAACTCCAGCGTGTATGTTGGATTTCGAATGCATCCGCAAGCACCCGGCTCGGGATCGAGGCCTGTTGACAGGCACTGGGTTCGTATGTACTTTGTATTTCAAAGTGCTCTAAGGAGATAGCCATGGCCAACCCTCAATCTTTCTCAAGTGACCTCGCCTATGTTCGTGATCTTGCTGAAGCCGGCCAGAACGCGCCGCTGCTCGGCGGCCGGTTCCTTGCCTGGTGGGGCGGCCTGATGACGCTCGCCTATACCGGCCATTTCCTGATCTCAGCGGGGACGCTGGGGATCGGCCCCTCTGCATTGTGGATCTGGTGGCTCGGTATGACCGGGACCGGCATCGCGGGCCAGTTCCTGCTTCAAGCGATGTTTCCCGGAAAGCCTGGCGCCTCGTCATCCGGAAACCAGGTGCAGTCCGTCGTCTGGATGTGCGCGGGCTTCACCCTCTTTGCGTATTTCTGCGGGGTGATCGGGCGCGCGATCCTGTTTCAGGACGGCTATGAGGGCTTCTACTGGTCCGTGCCGATGGTGATCGGTCTCTATGGTCTTGGTCAGTTCGTGACCGGTCTCATCGCCAACCAGGCCGCGCTCCGGTTTGCAGGTGTCGCAGCCCTTGCAGGCTCTGCAATTGCGGGCGTCCTGTCGGGCACGGACTATGTCTGGCTGGTCGGCGCTGCGGTTGCCTTCATCGCCGTCTGCGTTCCCGGCATCGTGATGCTGCGGAACGAGCCTGCGACGACGGTCTGAAGGCGCACGCCATGAACGAGGACAATCCCTTCGACCATAATGAGATCGATGATGTCATCCACGGGCGGCTCCGGCTTGGAGTCATGGCCTACCTCTCGGCGGCCAGTCCCGCGATCTTCGGGGAGCTGCGCGACAAGGTCGGCGCGACTGATGGCAACCTCTCCACACACCTCAAGAAGCTTGAGGAGGCAGGCTATGTCGAACAGGAAAAGCGGTTCGTCGGCAAGAAGCCGCAGACCCGTGTGCACCTGACGCCGAAAGGCCGCGCGGCCTGGATCGCCTGGATCCAGCGGATGGAAGCGATCATGCGGGCGGCGGAATAGGGCGCGCGGCGGGCCGTTCACGCCAAGTTGAGTTGAACCGGCGGGGGGCGCTGTGCGTAATGAGGCCATGACACAGCCCGTTTTCTCACGCCGCCTCTTTCTTTTGTCCGCCGGGGTAACCGCCCTTGCCGCCTGTTCCGGTGTTGCCCCGAAGGCCGATGCGGTGATCCCCTCAGACTTTTCCGGCGATCAGTGGCGCGCGCTCACCGATGCGGACTGGAAAGCCCGCCTCTCGCCTGCCGCGTACGCCGTGCTGCGCCATGAAGATACAGAGCGCGCCTTCACCTCGCCGCTGAACGCCGAAAAGCGTGCGGGCGCATTCCACTGCGCCGGGTGCGACCTCGCGCTCTTCGCCTCGGATACAAAGTTCGACAGTGGCACCGGCTGGCCGAGCTTCTGGGATGTGCTGCCCGGTGCAATAGGGACCAAGATCGACAAGTCCCTTTTCTATGCGCGCACGGAGTATCACTGCGCCCGCTGCCTTGGACATCAAGGCCATGTCTTCGAAGACGGTCCCGCACCGACAGGCCTGCGCTATTGCAACAACGGCGTCGCCCTGACGTTCAAGCCCGCCTGAAGGTCGCCCCCCTCGCCTTGAGGGGCGAGGGGGAACCGTTTCAAGTGAAGATCGAAGCGGCCATGAAGGCGAAGAAAAAGCCGGTCGCATAGAGCGCGACGCTCAGCCCCCAGACGATCCAGCTGACCCGGCGTGCCCGGGCGCAGCCGGCGGCGAGGTCCTTGTTCGCCGGGCAAGGCAGGCTCCGGGCATGCCATTGCCAGGCACCGGAGACCGCCAGAAGGGCGCCGGACACCGCGAACACAGCCGCTTTGTGCTTTCCAAGCCAGGTGATCTGGGGCACCGCGTCAATCAGCCCGGCCATCACGGCGCCGGCGCCGACGCTGACCAGCAGCGCAGGCAAGGCGCAGCAGATCAGCGTGCTGGTCGACGTGAACAGCGTCAGGAAGGCGGGCAAGGTGCTGGGCGGTTTGATGTCATCCGTGGACGTCATTTCGCAGCGCTCCGGTCTACCGAGACCAGTGTGTAGCCGGACTTGCGGATGAGCTTTTCAAGCGCCGCATCGTCCAGCGATTTTCCGGGCTTCAGGTTCACCCGGACTTGCCCGCTGGACAGATCGACCTGAACGTTCTGCACGGCGTCGTCCTTGCCCACGATCTTGCGGATGGACTGGGCGCAGAAGTCGCAAACGAGGCCGTTGACGTTCGCCACAAGCGTTTCGCCGGCCGCGATCTCGGTTGCGGGTGCGCCGGGCGCAGCGAGGGCTGCGGCCGGAGTGAGGGCGATGGCGAGGGACAGCATGAGTGTCTTGATGTGTGTCATGGATTTGATCCTTTGAGGTGCGGGGTTCAGAACCGCCAGGTCCAGTTGAGCATGAATTCTTCCGTCTCGACGGTGTAACCGGCTTCGATGAGGAGGGGGCCCTTGAACAGGCGTACCAGCGGGGTGAAGGTCAGGGATTCGTCCGCCTCCGGACTGTTTTCCACCTGAACCATCGCCCAGGTGTGGAGCGCGCCAAACTCGGCGATATAGGGGGCGACGCCCAGCCGAGCGGCGTGGGTAACGCTTTCGTCCGGGCCGAAATCGCGGGCCCGGACATCGTAGGACGCGAAAACCCGGCGGGTTTCCCAGTCGGCAGCGAGGCCGGCAAAGCTGGCGAGATCAGCATCCCCGCCTGCGAAGGGGCTGGCGGCGCCCGCGCCGAGCTTGAAGTAGACGTTTCCCTGGCTGGCCGGGGCGTTCCAACGCTTCACAAGCCGGTTGTACTGAAGGCCGGTGAAGGTGGTGTCGATGTCCCAGTTCTGTTCGACATACAGCCCGACCGAGTCGGTTGCGGTCGGCGAATAGTGGGCGTGAAGGGATGAATACATCCCGTTGTTTTCCTGCATCAGGGTCCAGCCGCCCGCATAGGAGACGGGCCGGGCGCTTGCAGGCGCGGCGAGGGCTGTCAGGGCAAGCCCTGCAGCAAGGTATCGAGGCAGCATGTGCCGTTCCTTGTTCCGAAATTGATCCGAAGGCGGTTCCGGATCAGGCTTTCGGAGGACGCGGCTCCGGCAGGATGGCGCGCGAGGTTGCGTCCGCGTCCATCGGGAACGTTGCCGGCAGCTGGAACGCCCAAGCGACAGCTTGCGGCGCTTCGGACTGCTGCAGGGCGGCCAGAATGGCGGGGCAGCAACAAGAGGTGCCGGGCTCGGGGAGCCGCTCGTCGGCCGGAGCATCGGGCGCGGCCATCATGTCGCAATGGGAGGCCGCAGTTTCCGCAACCGGCATCATGGGGGCGTTCAGGCCCGCCTTGCAGGGGCTGGCCTGTGCAGAAAGAGCGCTCGCGGCGATCAGCCAGAGGCCGAGGCAGAGAAGGACGGTACGTTTCAACATTGCTTTCACAAACTGAACCGGCAAGGCCCGCCCGTCAATGCGGCCTACTGCGCGGTCCAGCCGCCATCGATCGACAGTTCGGCGCCGTTTATCGCGTCGGCAGATGGTAAGCAGAGGAACACGGCAAGCCCGGCGATCTGCTCCACGGTCACGAATTCCTTGGTCGGCTGCGCGGCGAGGATGACGTTCTTGATCACCTCATCACGCGACAGGCCGCGGGCCTTCGCCGTATCGTCGATCTGGCCGTCGACCAGCGGCGTGTGAACATAGCCGGGGCAGATCAGGTTGGCGCGTACGCCGTGTTCGGCGCCTTCGAGTGCGGTGGTCTTGGTGAAGCCGGCCAGGCCATGCTTGGCGGCGACGTAAGCTGACTTGAACGGCGAGGCGACCTTGGCATGGGCGGAGCCCATGTTGAGGATCCGGCCCCATTTCCGGCTTTTCATGAACGGAAGCGCAAGACGCGTTGTATGGAAGGCGGACGTGAGGTTCAGCGCAATGATCAGGTCCCACTTCGCCACTGGAAATTCGTCAATGGGGGCCACGTGCTGAACGCCGGCATTGTTCACGAGGATATCAACGCCGCCGAAGGCCGCCTTGGCCTCGTCCATCATCTGCGCGATGGCGTCCGCCCGGGTCAGGTCGGCGCCGGAGAACCGGGCTGTTACTTTATGATCCCTTTCAAGCCCCGCTCGAAGTGCTTCGATTTCCTTGGCGTCGCCGAAACCGTTCAGCATCACATTGGCCCCCTCGGCTGCAAGGCGGGTCGCGATGGCCTTGCCGATCCCGCTGGTCGAGCCGGTCACGAGGGCGGTTTTTCCCTTGAGCATGTCTGTGTCTCCTTGAGGCGCGTTGAGCCAGTGGGTAGGGGGGGCGGCCCCCTCTGGCAAGCCTGAGCCCCCATTCCGGTCAGAATAATCAGAGGACACCTCATAGATGCCCATCAGTGCAGAAATAAGCGCCTTCGACGCGGCGTTTCCGCGGTTCCTGATGTCGACCGGCGCAGCCGGACTGATGCTGCTCGCGGCGGCTACCGTCTACGTGCTGCTGACACCGTGGAAGGAGCTGGCGCTTGTGCGCGCCGGCAACACGTCGGCCGGAATCGCGCTGTCCGGCGCGCTGGTTGGCCTCGCCATTCCGATTGCCTCCACGCTGGCGTCCTCGATGTCGCTGGCTGGCCTGCTCATCTGGGGCGCCATCGCGCTGGTGATGCAGTTGATTGCCTACCGCGTGGTCGACCTGATCCTGCGCGACATCCCCGGGCGGATTGCCAAGGACGAGGTGGGGGCGGCGACGCTTCTGGCGGCGGCGAAGCTATGCGCCGCCCTGATCCTTGCAGCAGGCCTCTGGGACCCGGTGCTGCAACGGCTATAAGGGTTCAGATGCGATCCTTCGACTGGCTGATCTATGTGGGTGCGCTCGGGCTGATGCTCGCGACGCTGTTTGCGTTATCGCCGCCGGCCAATGCGCCTGAACCGGCAAAGCCTGCCGACTTTGCGGCCGAGATGGGGCCGTTGCTGCCCGGCCCCTCGCCGCTGGACGAACTGGTGCTGGTTCAGGTGGGCGAACCCCAGAACGGAATCGGCACGGCCTTCGCCGTCAATGAAAAGGGCGACTGGCTGACCGCCCGCCATGTCGTCGAAGGCTGCGCCAAGGTCACGCTGGAGGTGGCGCCCAACAATTACGTGCCCGTCGCCCGCGTCTCGATTGACGAGGATCACGACCTTGCGCTGCTTTCGACCGGGCGCAGTCCGTTCCCGGTCTCGCTGGCGCTGGAGGCGCCGCTTCGCATCGGCGACGAGGGCTACGCCGTCGGGTTCCCGCAGGGCCATCCTGGCGAGCTCGCCACCCGCCTTGTGTCACGCTCGCGTCTGATGACGCGCGGCCGGCGCGAAGCCGAAGCGCCGATCCT
>JBGSOU010000069.1:0-6301 GCA_041739025.1 Hyphomonas sp. | reverse complement strand
GCGGCCAGGCGCGCGGGTTCTGCCGGAAGGGCGCCCGGCTGTCCCAGCAGCATGGCCGCCGCGTTCAGGTAGGCCTTGTGGGTGTCGGCGAGGGTGGTCAGGTAATCCTGATGGCGGGCCGAGACCTCCTGCCAGATCCGCTCCACGGGTGACGAGATTTCTGCGGGGCCCACGACCTGCGGGGCCGGGGTGTGCGTTGGGGTTGTGAGGTGCCGGCCGTTCTGATCGGACATGGGAGTATCGGTCCTTTGGGCGTTCTGGAGAGGAGATGCGGAAGGGGCGGCGGGCATTGCCCGGCCTTGGACGTTCACGGGCGCCTTCCCGGCCGCGCCATTTTTGGGCGGGTAGGGGCGATCATAATTTGCGCCGGTCAGGAAGACGGCATGCTTGGTGGGCAAGGCTTTCGGCGTCGGCGCGGGGGCTTCGGCGTAGAGCGCTCCGAGATCAAGCGCGTAGCCTTCAACCGCCAGCGCGCCGACCGCAGCGAGGAATTGCGAAACGCCGTTGGTGCGCTTGTTGTCGAGCGACAGGACGATGCCGTCGCGCTCGCCCAGCGTGTCATTGACGAGGCCCGCGACCACATTGCCGGGGCCGACCTCGACAAACACCCGCGCGCCCGCAGCGTACATCGACTCGATCTGTTCACGGAACAAGACCGGCGAGGCGATCTGCGCAGCGAGCGCGCCGGGCAGATCCCTGGCCGCGACCTTGTAGGCTTGCGCGGTGGCATTGGCGTAGACGGGCAGGCTCGGGCGTTTCAGCTTCAGGCTTTCCAGTGTGGTCTGGAACGGCGCGACGGCCGGCGCGACAATCGCCGAATGGAACGCGGTCGCCACCGGCAACTTGCGCGCCTTTATGCCTTCAGCGGTGCAGCGCTGCTCGGCCTGCTGGATGACGCTGACAGGCCCCGAAAGGACGACCTGGCTCGGGCCGTTGTCGTTTGCGATGACGAGCCCGTTTCCAATCTCGCGCACCAGCGGCGCGATACGGCTGGCGGGGCACTGCACCGCGAGCATGGCCCCTTCGGTTGTCTGCGCCGCACGAGACATTTCGCGTCCCCGGGCCGCAGCGATGGTGAGCGCGGCGTGTGCATCGAAGGCGCCCGCGCAATGCAGCGCCATGATCTCGCCGAAGCTGTGTCCACCTGTCATGTCGGCTTCCAGGCCGAGCGCCTCAAGCAGGGCAAGATGCGCCAGCGACACTGCCGCGATCGAAGGCTGAGCATGTTGCATCAGCGTCAGGCGCTGCTGCTGGTTGCCGAATTCCACCTGGTCAAATGCCGAGGGCGGGAACGCAAGCTTGTGCAGTTTCAGCGGCCCGGTCACCGGGTGGCTCGCGGCGAAATCCCAGACCGCGCGGGCCTGGGGGAAGGCCAGTGCGAGATCGGATCCCATGCCGGGATACTGGCTGCCCTGGCCCGAGAACAGGAAGGCGACCTTTCCGCCGCCGGGCGCATCGAGCGACGCGGCACATCCTTGCGGCAACGGGGCCTTGCCCAGCGTGCCGCCGCGAACCTGAGCGGCGAGCTTTTCGGCCTTCGCCGCGATATCGTCCGGGCTAGTGGCCACGACCGCCGCGCGGGCCGGCGCCTTGGGGTCGAAGGCCGCATGCGTTTCGGAGGCGCGGCTGGCGAGGGCATCTTCCGTGATCGGCGTTTCTGCCAGTGCGCCGAGTGTGGCCGCGAGCGCCTCGGCGTCCGGCGCACTCAGAAGAAACAGTTCGGACGGATGCACCCGCGCCGGTTTGGCGGCTGCCGGGCCCGTGTATTCTTCCAGGGTCACATGGAAGTTGCTGCCCCCGAACCCGAACGAACTGACGGCCGCCCGGCGCGGGCGCGTGTCGGCCGATATCCAAGGCCTGGCTTCGGTGTTCACATAGAAGCAGGCGCTGTCACGAATGGCGTCGGCGGGCTCGTCAATCTTGATCGTCGGCGGCAGTACCTTTCGGCGCAACGCCTCAACCGCCTTCAGCATGCTGGCAGCGCCTGCGGCAGCTTTGGTATGGCCGATCTGGGACTTCACCGATCCTACGGCGCACCAAGGCCCCTCGCCCGGATCCGCAGCGTTGTAGACCACATGAAGGCCTTCGATTTCGGCCTTGTCGCCGGCGCGCGTACCGGTGCCGTGAGCTTCCACCATATCGACGGCCTCGGGGCCGAAGCCCGCCTGCTCATACGCCCGCCGGAGGGCGCGGGCCTGTCCGGATGGAAGGGGGGTGTAGATCGCGGTGCCCTTGCCGTCCGAACCGCCGCCGATGCCCCGGATCACGGCGTGAATGGTGTTGCCGTCCCGCTCTGCATCGTCGAGCCGCCGCAAGGCCAGCATGCCGATGCCCTCGCCCAGCATCGTGCCGTCCGAGTTGTTCGAGAAGGGCCGGCAATCGCCCGTCGGCGACAGGGCAGGCGTCTTGGAAAAGCACATGAACATCAGGATGTCGTTCAACGCATCGACGCCGCCGGTGAGCACCATGTCCGAGTCGCCAGCCCGCAGCTCGTGCATGGCAATGTGCAAGGCCGACAAGCTGGACGCGCAGGCGGCATCGGTGACGTAATTGCAGCCGCCAAGGTCCAGCCGGTTGGCGATCCGTCCGGCGATGACGTTGCCTAGAAGTCCGGGGAAGGTGCTTTCCTTCCATTCCGCATAATGGCTTTCGATCCGCGCAGCGATCTCCTGAACTTCGCCTTCCGCGAAACCCGATTGGCGAAGCGCATTCACCCAGGCCGGACGCTGCAGCCGGCCCGCCATGTGGGCGGTCAGCTCCGTCGCCGACGCCACACCGAGCACGACACTGGTTCGCGACCGGTCAATCTTGCCGCCGCTGTCGCGCTCGGCATCATCCAGTGTCATCTTGGCGGCAACGAGTGCCAGCAGCTGGGCGGAATCGGTGGACTGCAGCTGGGCGGGCGGAATACCGAACGCCAGCGGATCAAAGGCCACGGGCGACAGGAACCCGCCCCGGCGCCCGTAGGTGCGATCAGGCTTCGTTGGATCGGGATCGTAGTAATCCTCGAGCAGCCAATGGGTCGACGGCGTATCGCTGAGCAGATCCCGGCCTTCGAAGATATCGCGCCAGAACCCGGTTGTGTCTCCGCGGCCCGGAAAGATGGCGCCCATGCCGACCACCGCAATCGGTTCGAGGGCGGGTCTGGACGGGGCGGATCGGCGATCTGTCATGGAGCTACTCGAATAGTCGCGGTGTGTAGGAAAAATGTTGCGGCGGGACGGGGAGTCCCATCGCGCGCAGCTGGCCGGAACGGGTGATGCGCGCCGCGCCCTCAAGCAGGTTGAGCGCGATCTGCCGAACCGTCCGGTTTTCGGCGGGCTCCAGCGGCGTGCCGGCCACCCATTCGTTGAAGGCGCCCATCGCGGGTCCACACCAGATCTGGTAGTCGGCCGTGCGGGCGGGGTCGCCTTCGCGGGCCCATTGCGCGCCCTGGAACAGATAACGCCGCGCGACGAGTGCAAGCCGCTTGTTGCCGTCGGCTTCCGCACGCTTCGCTTCGGCGGGATTGACGCGCTGAATGTAAGACAGGGTTGCCTTCCAGGCCTGATCGAACGGCTCGCCGAGAACATCGTCGAGCCATTTCTGGTCCACGGCGCCCAGTGTCTCGTAACTCGCACCGGCCTTGTAGAAGGCGTGCAGCTTCTTGCCGCGCATGGCGAACAGCGTTCCGCGTTTCAGGACCTGAACTTCGACGCCTTGCTCGAACATGTCGGCCGCAGGCGCCATCGCCACATCGGCAGGCCCCGCTTTCGCGAGCAACCGGCGGCCGGCTTCCGACAGTCCGGACTCGACGGCGCTCTGGTTGACCGAACCGGTCAGCACATAGGCCGCGCCCATCTGGAAGGCCGCAGCGACGGCGGCGGGTGTTGCGATACCGCCCGCCAGCCCGATCCGGATCGCGCTTTCGTCCAGACCATGCTTCGCCGCCATGCGCGTCCGCGCTGCGCTGAGTGAACTGTAGAGGACGAAGGCCGGCCGGTTATCGGTATGGCCGCCAGAATCCGCCTCGGCCGTGATGTCTGCGGCAACGGACACCTTTGAAGCCAGCTCGGCCTGGGCCTCGGAAATCCGGCCGCTCGCCACCAGGTCCCGCAGCATCTTTTCAGGGGGCGGGGACATGAAGGGCTCGGCCACTTCGGCGCGCGACACCTTGGCGAAGACATGGTTACGGCGCCGGATCCGGCCATCGGGCGAACGCTCGAGGCCCAATGCGGTGTACCGCACGACCTCCGGCGTCAAGCGCATGAAGGCCGACGCCGATACGCGCCGTACGCCCTCGGCGAGGAAGAGGTCGATGACCGCAGCCTCCTGTCCCGGTTCCTGCGGAGAATGGATCAGGTTTGCACCCCACGCGCCCTGGTCCGGGCCCAGCGCACGATTGATCTCGTCGAGTCCCGCCTTGATTTCCGGCAGCGGCAAACCGGCGCTTCCGTAGAATCCGAGGCATCCGCACCGCACCGCTTCGATGACCATCCGGGGGGTCGCAATACCGCGCGCCATTTCGCCCACGACATAGCAGAACCGCGCCGGGTGCTCGGCGAGGAAGGCCCGGTCTCCCAGCCATTCGGGGTAAACCGCAGGTAGCGAAAAGGCATCGGGCTGGTTTGGCCGGTCATCGCCCACAGCGACGACAGACGGTCCGCGCGCGGTGCCCGTACTCAGCCATGCAATCGAGCGTGGGCTCTCCACGGCTCTGGTCAAAAGATCCGGCACGCGATGTTCGCCCTTCTGGCTCGGCCCGTTCTGGTCGCCACTCATCCGCCTTCACTTAAGGGCGTAAAGTATCGCAGCTCAACGGAAATTACCTGATTCCGAACCAAACCATAGCCAGCGCCCAAGCGGGACACAACTTTTAATCGTATTCGGATCTGTAACATCTTGGCGTTGTGCGGAAACCCTGCGCAGCTTGCTAACCCCGATGACGGCCGCTAAGGCAGACGCGTCACTGGGGAGTAGCCAGTCGTCCGTGAGGACGAGCCACCGTGTCAACATGCTCGGCCGAGAGGCCGTGGTGCGATGGAAGCGGGAGACCGCTTGGGCGAGACCACTGGCATCCTTTCTTCGCTCCGGGTCGGGCGGCGGGACGGATGTCTGTTGGTTTGAAACGCCGCCCGGCCCCGAGACTGGATCATGGAAGCTCTTTTCACCTCAACAGCCGTCGTCGCGCTGGCCGAAATCGGCGACAAGACGCAATTGCTCGCGATTGTGCTCGCCACGCGTTTCAAGAAGCCTGTGGCGATCATCGCGGGCATTTTTGTTGCGACCGTCGCCAACCACTTTATCGCCGCGCTGATCGGATCGGAGGTGGCCTCCGTTCTCGACGGGCAGTGGTTTCGCTACCTGATCGCGGTGTCCTTCATCGCCATGGCGGCCTGGACGCTTGTGCCGGACAAGCTCGACGATCCTGAGGACAGCCAGCCTGCACGGTTCGGAGCCTTTGTCGCGACAGCGATCGCCTTCTTCCTCGTCGAAATGGGCGACAAGACCCAGATCGCCACCGTCGCGCTGGGCGCCCGCTTCCATGATGTGGTTGCAGTGACGATGGGCACGACACTGGGCATGATGCTGGCCAACGTGCCGGCCGTATTCCTCGGCAACGAACTTCTGAAGCACGTCCCGCTGAACGTGGTTCGTCTGGTCGCGGCGGGCTTGTTCCTGGTGATTGGCCTGTGGCTGCTGATCCAGACAGCCGGTCTGGTATGACGCGCCGATCCTGACATGGCGGAGGAGGAGGGATTCGAACCCCCGGAGCCCTTTCGAGCTCAACGGTTTTCAAGACCGCCGCATTCAACCGCTCTGCCACTCCTCCGCAGCGACCGCTGTTTGTGGGAACCCGCCGCGTTGTGCAAGTCCCCCCTTTGCGCACCGAAAGCGTGAATTAGGCGTTAACGCGCAATGCCGGACTTTCTGTTCGGCTTGACCGGCTGGCGACGCCTGCATGGTAAACACGTCTCTGAAACGGCCAGAAGGCCACCGGGCAAGACCAGAAGGACGTGTCCGGGTTCTCAGAATGAGGAGATTTGCGGCTCATGCCGTCTGCGCGTATCCGGCCCTGTGGCCACCTGACTGTTGTTGCCTCCGTTGTTGTCCTCGCGGCCGTTGCGCTGCCGGCCGTGGCCGGCACGCGGGCCCCGATTGTCTATGCCAACCAGGGGACGGACGCGCCGTCATCGGCCGCCAGGACTGCGCCTTCGGGGCCGGTCGACAAGGCGACCCAGCGGATCGAATTCCGCTATCCGGGCCAATCGGCCGGGGCAGGCCGGGTGCAGATGGCGTCGGCCACGCTGCCCAAGACGAC
>JBGSOU010000050.1:0-3277 GCA_041739025.1 Hyphomonas sp. | reverse complement strand
GGCGGGCGGTGGCGGCCGAGACCCAGGTCAGGCCGGTGAGCGCGCTCGCAAGGTCTGCATGGACCGTGACAACCACCCCGGCAGCAAAGGCACCGGCGCTCATGGTGTCAGCGGCGGGGTTCGGCCAGCCGTCACGGGGGGTGACGAGGCGCAGGTCCGTCAGCCCGAAATTGCGCATCACGCGGGCCGCCGCGCCGATGTTTTCGCCGAGCTGGGGCGTGTGGAGGAGGATCGCGGGGGCGGCGGGATTTGCCATGAACTATCCGGTTTTGACGGGCGCCCGGCGTCTGCTATAGCCCGGACCAAATCGTTATAGCGCAAGGATTCGAAAACATGTCGAAGATCAAGGTCAAAAACCCGGTTGTGGAAATGGACGGGGACGAAATGACCCGGATCATCTGGCAGGTGATCAAGGACAAGCTGATCCACCCCTACCTCGATATCGACCTGAAATATTACGATCTTTCGATCCAGAAACGCGACGAGACCGATGACCAGATCACGGTCGACGCCGCTGAAGCCACCAAGAAATACGGCGTCGCCGTCAAGTGCGCGACGATCACGCCGGACGAGCAGCGGGTGGAGGAATTCGGCCTCAAGAAGATGTGGAAGAGCCCGAACGGCACGATCCGCAACATCCTCGGCGGCGTGGTGTTCCGCGAGCCGATCGTGATTTCCAATATCCCGCGTCTGGTGCCGGGCTGGACGAAGCCGGTGGTGATCGGCCGCCATGCCTTCGGCGACCAATACAAGGCGACCGACTTCACCGTGCCGGGCCCCGGCAAGCTGACGATGAAATTCGAAGGCGCCGACGGCAAGGTGATCGAAAAGGAAGTGTTCGACTTCCCCTCGGCCGGCATCGCGATGGGCATGTACAACCTCGACGAGTCGATCCGCGACTTCGCACGGGCCAGCTTCAACTATGGCCTGCAACGCAAGTGGCCGGTCTACCTGTCGACCAAGAACACCATCCTGAAAGCCTATGACGGCCGCTTCAAGGACATCTTCCAGGACGTCTACGACACCGAGTTCAAGGACAAGTTCGCCGAATTCAAGGGCACCTATGAACACCGCCTGATCGACGACATGGTGGCCGCCTGCATGAAATGGTCCGGCGGCTATATCTGGGCGTGCAAGAACTATGATGGCGACGTGCAGTCCGACACCGTGGCGCAGGGCTATGGCTCGCTGGGCCTGATGACGTCCGTGCTGCTCTCGCCGGATGGCAAGACGGTGGAAGCCGAAGCGGCGCACGGCACCGTGACGCGCCACTACCGCAACTGGCAGAAGGGCGAGGCAACCTCGACCAACTCCATCGCCTCGATCTATGCCTGGACGCAGGGTCTCGACCACCGCGGCCGGATGGACGAGACGCCCGACGTGCGCAAGTTCGCCCAGACGCTGGAAGCGACGGTCGTGAAAACGGTGGAAGCCGGCCATATGACCAAGGACCTGGCGCTGCTCGTCGGGCCGGATCAGGGTTATCTGACCACGGAAGGCTTCATCGAGAAGGTCGCGCAGAACTTCGAAGCCGCGATGGGCAAGAACTGATCCCTGCCTCATCCATCTCCCGCTCACCCCGGCGAAAGCCGGGGTGCAGCGCCTGGACATGCATTGCCTGAGACGACTGGATCCCGGCTTTCGCCGGGATGAACGGCGGAGAGACGGGGTAGAATGAACACCGCAGCGTCCTCCAGCCGTATGCAGACGGTGCTGGTTCCTGCCGCCCTCGTTACTGCCACCATCGGCATTGCCTTTGCGGCCTGGTTCACCCATGCCGCCAGCGCAGTGGAAGCGGTCGCGTTCGTGACCGGCGCCATTTGCGTCTGGCTGGTGGTGCGCCAGAGCATCTGGAACTTTCCGCTCGGGCTGCTGAATGTTGCGGTCTATGCGTGGATCTTCTACGAATACCGTCTGTATGCGGATTCAGGGCTGCAGGTCTTCTATTTCATCCTGAACATCGCCGGCTGGTATCTCTGGATGTTCGGGGGGGAAGACCGCAGCACGCTGAAGGTGAGCCGGATCTCCCGCCGCGAGATCGTTCTGACGGCGGCGGGGATCGCGGTATCGACGCTGGCGCTGCGCTGGGTGCTGACAAAGGCGCAGGGCGCCGCGCCGCTCTGGGACGCGCTGACGACCTGCATCAGCCTCGCGGCCCAATGGCTGCAGAGCCGCAAGAAGGTCGAATGCTGGCACCTGTGGATCCTGGCCGACGTGATTTACGTTCCGCTCTATGTCTCCCGCGGCCTAAACCTCACGGCGCTGCTCTATCTGGTCTTCCTGGGACTTGCGGCCATGGGCCTGATCGCCTGGCGCAAGGCGGTGAAGCCATGAGCGGAGCGCCAGTGCTGAGAGTTGTGCTGATCGGTGCGGAATCGGTGGGAAAGACCACGCTGTGTGCCCAACTGGCAGCGCATTACGACACCGTCTGGGTGGCCGAATATGGCCGCGAGCACTGGGAGAAGAAGATCGCCGCGATGAATGCGCCGGGCGAAATTCCGGCCTGGACGGATGAAGAATTCATCCATATCGCCGAGGAACAACAGCGGCGCGAGACGGAAGCTGCCGCCCATGCGAACCGCGTGCTGATCTGCGACACCAATGCCTTCGCGACGGCAACCTGGTTCGAGCGCTATGCCAACCGGCGCCATCCGGACGTGGACGCCGTTGGCGCACGCGACCGGGTCGACCTCTATCTCGTTCCGTCCCCGGACGTTCCATTCGTGCAGGACGGCGTGCGCGACGGCGAGACCATCCGGGCGTGGATGCATGCGCGCTTCCTCGAGCTGATCGAGGCGGAGCATGTTCCGTATGTGCTGATCACGGGGCCGTATGACACCCGCCTGCCCCGGGCGATCGCGGCGATCGACACGCTGCTGGCGCTGAAACGCAAGCCCCCGCCGCCGGAGATCGTGATCCGTCGGGCCGGACCGGAAGACGCCGACCGGCTCGCCCATATCGGCGTGGCGACCTTCGTTGAAACCTATGGCGAGATCATCGACGGCGCGAACATGGCGGCGCATTGCACGCGCCAGCATTCGCAAGGCGTGTATGCGGCCTATCTGGCGGATCCGGCGGCGTCCGTCTGGCTGGCAGAACTTGCCGAAACGGGCGCGCCGATCGGCTATGCGGTGAACCTGCCGCCGGACCTGCCGATCCCGCTTCAGGCCGGGGATGTCGAGTTGAAGCGGATCTACGCATTGTCGCGTTTCCATGGCACGGGCGCCGGGCGTGCACTGATGGCGGCGGCGCTGGACGATGCCCGCGCGCGCGGCGC
>JBGSOU010000062.1:0-1845 GCA_041739025.1 Hyphomonas sp. | reverse complement strand
CGAGACGGGCGAATCGCAGGGTCACGGCCTTGCGCCGCGCGGGCACGAGCCGGGCTTCGGGGGCCTGCCGGATGACTGCACCGTAGAAGGCATCCGCGACAATCAGGCCGGCCTCCGGCGGGATCAGTTCCTGCGGAAAATCATCTGCGACCGCAAAGGTCAGCCGGTCGCAGAAATCCATGTACTCGCGCCATTTGTGGTCGGACTTGAAGTCCGCGACGCTGGACTTGATCTCGATCATCCAGATGTCGCCGGCCGGGCCGATGGCTGCGATGTCGGCCCGCCGGTTGTTGGCGAGGGTCATTTCCGTCAGGCCGTAATAGCCGAGATGGCCGAGCAGCCGGAGCGTGCCCCGACAGATTTCGGCCGAGCGGCGGGGGAGCGGGTCTTCAGGGGCGAGGATCATGGGACGGTCCGGTCGTTCCGGTTGTGTTCTCCTGGGCGAGTTAGGCCCGTGCGGGCGGCTGCGTCAAGGCGGGCGAGGTGCCCGGGCCCTGCCGCGACAGGATCAACACCGGGCTGATCCAGTCGGCATCTTGCTGCGTAGACAGGGCCAGAAACCAAACCGGGACATTGCACCGGGAGGACACCGAATGGCCAGCGCTTACGAGTCCAACACACCTGCAGACCGCCACTATGTTCGCACCGCGATGAAGGTCGCGATGCTGGAGCCGGCGCATGAGGCCGATCTCGCGCGGCGCTGGCGCGAACATGACGACGAGGCCGCGCTGCACGAGTTGACGACCGCCTACATGCGGCTGGTGATCGCGATGGCGTCGAAGTTCCGCCATTACGGCCTGCCGATGGCCGACCTCGTCTCGGAGGGCAATGTCGGCCTGATGCAGGCCGCGGCCCGGTTCGAGCCGGAGCGCGAAGTGCGTTTCTCGACCTATGCCAGCTGGTGGATCCGTTCGGCCATCCAGGACTTCGTGCTGCGCAACTGGTCGATCGTGCGGACCGGCACGACCTCGGCGCAGAAATCGTTGTTCTTCAATCTTCGCCGCCTGCGCGCGCGCATCGCCGATACCGGCGACGGGATCATGACGCCCGAAAACCGGGAATGGGTGGCGACGCACCTTGGCGTGCCGGTGCGCGATGTGGAGACGATGGCCTCGCGCCTGTCCGGATCCGACCGCTCGCTGAACGCGCCCATGTCGGTCGACGGGGACGGCGAGTGGCAGGACATGATTGCCGATGAGGCCGACATTCCAGAGCAATCGGTGATGGCCGAGCATGACGCAGCCAAGCGCCGCCAATGGATCGGCGAAGCGCTGAAAACGCTGAACCCGAGGGAGATGGACATCATCACCCGCCGCCGCCTGGCTGACGAGCCGATGACGCTGGAAGCGCTTGGCGCAGACCTCGGCGTCTCGAAGGAGCGCGTCCGCCAGATCGAACATCAGGCCCTCGGCAAGCTGCGCCGGGCGCTCGAGCGGATCGTCGGCGACCCGGAAACCTCAGGCCTCATTCCGGAGGCCTGATTCCGTCCGCCTCGCCGAGCTTTTCCACATTCAGCGGATGGGTGATTTCGAGGCGCCCGTCGCGAAGGAAGCCGCGCGCGCGCAGGGGTGTGCCGTCGGGGATCTGGCAGAGTTCAGCGGCGGCCTTCTGGATTTCCAGCACGAGGGCGGACTGCTTCAGCGCCACATCGCAGACCGCGAAGCGTTCGTCTGAGCTTTTCATGTCGCCCGCAATGCCTTCGACGATCTGGAAGCGGCCGGCGTCCGGGGGAAGATGGGCTGCGTCGAGAATCGTCCAGGCGCCTTTGCCCCACAGGCCGCGGCCATCGGCACGCGCGGCGGCTTCCAGCGCGAGCAGGGGGGCGTTGGCGGCGGCGGTATCGGG
>JBGSOU010000583.1:0-6635 GCA_041739025.1 Hyphomonas sp. | reverse complement strand
CTGCGGCGGATAGAGGTCTGCGATCATCGATGTGGCCGGCGGCGTACCGCCGGCTTCGCCGACGCCGACGCCCATCCGCGCCAGTAGCAGGTGCCAGAAGCTCTGCGCGAGGCCGCACAGCGCCGTCATGGCCGACCAGATCGTCAGCGCCAGCGCGATGATGTTGCGCCGGTTGCCCCGGTCGGCCCACATCGCCACCGGGATACCGAGCGTCGCATAGAAGGCGGCAAAGGCGAGACCGGTCAGCATGCCCAGCTGGCTGTCCTGCAGACCCAGCTCGTTCTTGATCGGCTCCAGCAGGATCACGAGGATCTGGCGGTCGACATGGTTGAACGTGTAGGTCAGCGTCAGCACGGCGAGCACCCAGGCCCGGCCGGAAATCTTCGGCGCAGCAGTCGGAATTGGTGTTGAGGTCATGCCTTGGTCTCCAGGCGTGTCAGGAATTCGGAAAGGGCGGCGACGGCCTCGGGCTCGTCCAGGATGGGCGCATGGCCGACGCGTGCGACAGTGGCCAGCTTCGCGTCCGGATGCCGGCGCACCATTTCCAGCGCGGTCTTTTCGGACAGGATGTCGGACATCGCGCCGCGCACGACCAGCAGCGGCGCTTTCTTGAGTCCCGCGTAAAGGCGCCAGAGGGCGAAGTTGGTCAGGAGGCCCGGCTTTGCCTTGCCAAGACTGCGGGCGATGTTGGGGTCATAGTCCAGAACGACCTGGCCGTCCGGCAGCTCGCGGTAGGTGCGTCGTGCGAAATCCATCCAGCGCGCGTCGGGCATGTCCGGAAACGCGGCGCCCTGGATCGTCTTCACTGCTTCGGCGGCGCTGTCCCATCCGGTCACCGGGCGGACCTGGCCGGCATAGCCCGCAATCCGCGCAATGCCTGCCTTCTCGACGACCGGCCCGACATCGTTGAGCACGACGCCGGCAATGCGCTTCGGCATCTGCCGCATCATCAGAAGCGAGATCAGCCCGCCCATCGAGGTGCCGACCAAGGCTACGCGAGGCAGGCCGAGCCGGTCCAGCAGCCGCCGCATGTCGTTTGCATAGATGCGGGGGGTGTAGTTGCCGGGATCCGGATCATGGGCCGACCGGCCGCGCCCACGCACGTCCACGGCAATGAAACGATAGCGGGCCGGCAGGGCGGCGATCATCGGCTCGAAGTCCTGATGGTTCCGGGTCAGGCCGTGAAGGCACAGCACGGTCAACGCCGCCGTTTCGGGGCCATAGGCCCTTGCGTAAAGTGAAAGGCCGTCCCCGGACGACCACTGGATATCTTCACCGGTCAGGCTCATCTCGGTTGCGCTCCCTGGCCCCAGACGCTTGCGGTCTGTTTCAACGCCTGTTGAGGACTTTGCAGGAAACGCGCTATCGTGCAAGCTGCTGGCAGGAATTGTGGGCCAGCCTGCTTTGACTCTCCCGGCCGCAAGGGTCCATATCAACTGAACTTCAATGCTGAGGACATGCCGCTGAGCGCTCGAAAGCCCCCCTTGCCGCCGAAGACTGACCGGGCGGCTGCCATACTCGACGCCGCCGAAGCCGAATTCAGCGCCCACGGTTTTGACGGGGTGACGCTGCGCACCATTGCCAAGCGTGCGGGTGTCGATGTTGCGTTGCCGCACTATTACTTCGACTCCAAGGACAACCTCTTCGTGGCCGTTTTCGACCGGCGCGCGAAGATGCTCAACGACTGGCGCGAAGAAGCCCTGATTGCGGCCATCGAAGCCGCCCGCCCCAAGGCGCCAACCGTCGAGGCCATCGTGCGGGCCTATCTGGAGCCGCTCCTCAAGGGGCCGCATCTCGCGGAGCCGGGCTGGAAATACTACTATGCCCTCGTCGCCTATGTGAACAACGCGCCCGGCTGGGGCGGACGGCTGATGGGCGAGCATTTTGACCCGCTGATCCGCAAGTTCCTCGATGCCTTGTGCCTCGCCATTCCGAACATTGATCCCAAGGATCTCTATTGGGGGTATCATTGCTTCTCCGGCGCGCTGACGCTGGCGCTCGCCCAGACGGGACGCATCGACAAGCTTTCGGGCGGATTCGTGCGATCTGAAGATCTGGCCGATGCCTGCGAGCACATGGTGCCCTTCATTACGGCCGGCTTCGAAGCCGCCAAGAAGGCGGCGCCACCCGCCCGGGCGAGGGCGGGCCGGGCGAAAAGTTCCGCCCACTGATCACGCAGGTGCCATGAAAGAAAAGGGGCGGTGCCCCTTCAGGCACCGCCCCAGTCGTGAGGCTTCCGGCAGCCCTGCCGCTTGCGCGGCAGGGCCAGGGAGGAAACGAGCCAGTCGCCCTTAGAAGTTGTAGTCCACGCCGAAGGTGATCGTGCGCGGATCGCCGTAGAAAGCAGTCAGCACACCTTCAAGACCCAGCGTCGAGGCGCCGGCAGCGTTGAGGAAGTTGTAGCCCGAGACCTTGTATTCTTCGTCGGTCAGGTTCTTGGCGTTCAGCGTGAACCCCCATGGGCTGTCGTTTTCCTGCCAGCGCAGACCCAGGTCGACGAGGGCGTACGGGCTCTGGTCAAGCGCGCTCGGGATCTCGAACTGGTAGGTCTTGCTGCGATAGGACGTCAGTGCATTGATCTTCAGACGTCCTTACTTGAGCAGGATGTTGAACGGCGTGTCATAGGTCAGGCGCAGGCTTCCGGTCAGTTCCGGCGTGTTCTGCACCTTGCGTTGGTCCGCCACATCGACGCCAACATTGTTGATGAACTCGTCATACTGCGCATTGATGTATCCAGCCGACAGGCCGGCCGTCAGCATATCGGAGTCGTTGAACATCTTTTCGCCGAGCAGGGCGTTGCCCTCGTACTCGATGCCCCAGATGGTCGCTGCGCCGGCATTGGTCGTGACGCCCGCAAATGTATCAGCCACGCCGTCACTGTCAGTGTCGACACCGATCGAGCCCGGGATCTGCACGTTCTTGTAGTCCATGTAGAACGCGGCGAGGCTCGATTGCAGACGGCTGTCGAACATATTCGACTTCCAGCCGATTTCATAGCTGTCGACGTCTTCCGGTTCGAACAGCATGAACGCAGTAACTTCGTCAGGTGTAACCGTACCGCTCAGGTCGGTGTCCGGCGCTGCGGTCGTCAGGGCGCGAGGGTCGAACGAGCCGCCCTTGAAGCCCTGCGAGTAGGTTGCATACACCGTGTGGTCTTCGACCGGCTTGTAGCTCAGCGACACGCGCGGGCTGAAGTCGTCAAACGTTGCCGAGCCGTCGAAGTTCGAGGTCGTGGCGATCGGAGCGCCGGTGCCGCCGAAGAAGTCCGAGAAGCCGCCCAGGTAAGTGCGGCGCAGGACGATCGAGGAGCGCTCGTCTTCGGTGTAGCGGCCACCGACCGTCAGGGCCAGCTGGTCCGTCAGGTCGTAGGTGAAGTCACCGAACACCGACCAGGTCTTGGTGCCAACTTCGCCATAGGTCTGCGCGTTCAGACCCGGCAGGCTCAGCAGCGTGCCGGTCGTGCCCAGCAGCACGTCGAACACGGTCATCGCGTTTGCGTCGAGGTAGTAGGCGCCGACGATGCCGTTCAGGCGGTCGCCCGAATAGAGGATCTGGAATTCTTCCGAGAGCTGATCGTTCTCGTATATTGCCGGAACATCCACGTCGGCTTCAGGAAGCGAGTCGAAGTCGATCGGTGTGGTGCTGGCATCCTCGCGGTAGGCGAGGATGTTCTTGAAGGTGAAATTGTCGTTGAGCGTGTATTCGGCAACCAGCGATACGCCTTTGCCTTCGGCATCCTGTTCGACCACGTCGAGACCGGCGCGGGTGTCATACACGTCCGGCAGCACCGGGTAGGTGAAGGGGGCGAACTTGTCAGCGATCAGGCGGTGGCCCTGGCGGGCGTTCGATTCATCGGAGAGATAGTCTCCGGCGAGGCGCAGCTGGAAGTCCGGCGTTACGTCCCATTCGGCCGAGACGCGGTAGGCGGCCACGTCCTTGTTGTAGTTTTCGTCGCCGTTGAAGAGGTTCTCGCCGAAGCCGTCGCGCGTGAAGAAGGCCAGACCGCCGCCGACCCGGACCGTATCGCTGATCGGCATCGAAGCGGAGGCGACGAGGTCAGCCTGGTTGTAGGAGCCGTAGGCGCCGCGCGCCTTGAAGGTCGGTTCGTCCGACAGGCCCTTGGTGACGTATTTCACGGCGCCGCCAATCGTGTTGCGGCCGTACAGCGTGCCTTGCGGACCGCGCAGGACTTCGATGCGTTCGATATCATAGACTTCGAGCACGGCGCCCTGCGGACGGTTCAGGTAAACATCGTCGACATAGATGCCGACGCCCGATTCGAAACCGGCGACCGGGTCCTGCTGGCCAACGCCGCGGATGAAGGCCGAAAGCGTGTTGTTGGTGCCGCGCGAAACTTCGAGCGTCACGTTGGGCGAGATCTTCGCGACTTCGTCGAGGGTCTGGATGCCAAGGTCGGCGAGCAGGTCACCGTTGAAGGCGGAGACCGACAGCGGCACGTCCAGAAGGTTTTCTTCACGGCGCTGTGCGGTGACCACCACGGCGCCGAAGCGGCGCTCTTCGGCGGCTTCCGGCGCGGCAGACGCGTCTTCCTGCGCGTAGGCGGCCAGCGGCGTCAGGGCGCTTGCGGCCATTGCGGCAAACAGCAGTTTATTGAAGTGAGCAGCCATTATTTGTCCTCCCGGGACTCGTGTGTGAGCTTTTATAATTCTCAACGTTCGTTGAGTTTTTTCAACAGACGTTGAAAATGCACAGGACGGCGAAGCTGTCAATTGACGACACGCCCTGCCAGAATTCCTGTCTCGAGGCGTTGCATTCGGGAGACAGGTTGCCGCCTTGCCCTGTTGCAGGTCAGGGGGCGGCCCGCTATAGGCGCGGCACCGCCACAACTCACACAGTCAGGAAGCCCAAATGGCCGCGCAGCGCACCTTTTCCATCATCAAGCCGGACGCCACCGAGCGTAACCTTACCGGCGCCATCAACGCTGTTATCGAGAAAGCCGGCCTTCGCATCATCGGCCAGCGCCGCATCCAGATGACCACCGCCCAGGCCGAGCGCTTCTACGGTGTGCACCGCGAGCGCCCTTTCTTCCGCGAACTGGTGGACTTCATGACCTCCGGCCCGGTCGTCGTCCAGGTTCTCTTCGGTGACAACGCCGTGGCGAAGTACCGTGAAGTCATGGGCGCCACCAATCCTGCCGACGCCGCCGACGGCACGATCCGCAAGCTGTTTGCCAAGTCGATCGGCGAAAACTCGGTGCACGGTTCGGATTCGGCTGAAAACGCCGAACTCGAAATCGCCCAGTTCTTTGCTGAAGCGGATATCGCGGGCTAAGCGACGGTTATCTACCTGAGAAGATTTCAAAACCGGCAGGGTTCGTCCTGCCGGTTTTTTGTTGGGCGCCCTTTGGATGTTCATCTTTCCGGTCATCCCGGCGAATGCCGGGAGCCCGAACCTGCAACCTGCGGAGCGCGGGCTTTGCCGGGAGGCCAGGTTGGGATGGGGCTGTCTTGAACCGGAGGCGCGGCGCAGTCCTACGCCGCGCCGACCTGCACCACACGCCGTCCGGCGTTTTCACCGCGGAACAGGCCGCAGAAGGCTTCAGGCATGGCGGCGATCCCGTCAAAGCGTTCTTCCTGCGTCTTCAAGGATCCGTCCGCGATCATCTTGGCCATCGTGCCGAGCGCTTCAGGGAAGGCGCGGGCGAAGTCGAATACAACAAGGCCTTGCATGTTGACCCGGTGGGTGATGAACGGCTTGGTGTTGACGATGCCCGGGGTTTGCTCCGGGGTCAGATTATAGTCGGCGACCTGGCCGGAGATGCAGATGCGCCCATTGAGCGCCATCAGGGGCAGCACACGGTTGACCATCGCGTTGCCGACATTGTCGAACAACACGTCAACGCCCTTGGGAAATTCTGCGGCGATGGCGGCGGTGAGGTCAGTGGCGGTCTTGTAGTTGATCGCCGCGTCGAAGCCAGCCTCCTTCATGAGCCAATCGCATTTCGCGTCCGATCCGGCAATGCCGACGACCTTCGAGGCCCCCCAGGCCTTTGCCAGCTGACCCGCCGTGGCGCCGACGGGGCCGGCCGCCGATGTGACGAGCACCGCGTCTCCCGCCTTGAAGCGCGCCACGTCCTTCGTGCCGAACCAGGCGGTCAGGCCCGGCACGCCGAGCACGCCAATCCAGGCCGAAAGCGGAACGCCAGGCACGTCCATGACCTTGCCGACAAAGCCTTTGCCCGATTGCAGTGAATGGGTTTTCCAGCCGCCCGCGCAGAACACCTTCGTGCCCACCGGCCAGTCGGGATTGTTCGAGGCGTCGACCAGCCCGACGCTGAATCCGTCAATCGGTTTGCCGAGGGGCAGGGCAGCCGCGTAAGAGTCGCCGCCGGAAAGGCGCGAGCGCGTGCCGGGGTCCACCGAACACCAGACATGCCGTACACGGAACTGTCCGTCCTTCGGCTCTGGCAGCGGAAGGGTCTCGAGCGTGAAGTCCGAAGGCTTTGGCGCACCGGTGCAGTACTGCGTGAGCACGATTTGCTGCATCTCATTCATGATCTTTGTCTCTCTGGCAGATCTGCCGGCACGCGGCGGCGAGCGCCTCGGGGTACAGGCGGTGTTCGGCGGGCAAGGTGCGCGCCGCAAGGGTTTCGGCGGTGTCGCCGGGCAGGATCG
>JBGSOU010000554.1:0-1685 GCA_041739025.1 Hyphomonas sp. | reverse complement strand
CCGGCACAGGCGGCGGCAAGGACGGGTCGGACGCCGTGACGGGGCTGGCCACCGCGAAATTCGATCTGGGGGCGGACTGGTCGCTCTCGCTCGCCGGCCTCGCCCGGGCGGCGGAGGCGGAGTTTGACACCGACACGGATTTCGACGGACTGTTGAATGACGAGGACCGGCGCACGGAAGCGGAGCAGCGCCTCATCGGGGCTGCGCTGACCGGAAACTATGGCGGCATTGGCCATGTGCTACGCGCGAGCTTCAATGAAGTGAACCGCGACAGTTTTGCGGACGGCGCGCCCAGTGATACCGCGAAGGGCCAGCGCACCAAGATCAGCTGGTCGCCGGACTATGAGACCGGCGCACACCGGGTGACGGGCCTGATCGACTTCGAGCGCGAAAGCTATGACCGCACGGACGCCGAGTTCGGCGGCGCGACGAATGCCTCCGAAGCGTTTGAAACGCTGGGCCTTGCGGCGGAATACCGGTTCAGCGCCGGTCCGCTCGATCTGTCGGCCTCTGCCCGGCGCGATGACAATCGCGGACGGTTCAAGGACGCGACCACCTGGCGGGCCGGGGCCGGGTATGCATTCGAGTCGCTCGGCGGGCGCCTGCGCGCATCGGCCGGGACTGGCATCAAGAATCCGACGTTCACGGAACTCTTCGGATTCTTTCCGGGCAGCTTCATTGGCAACCCCGACCTGATGCCGGAGCAATCGACGAGCTGGGAAATCGGCTGGGAGCAAACGGCCGGTCCGGCCAACTTCAGTGTCACCTATTTCGAGGCGGATCTCGAGAACGAGATCTACACCGCCTTCAATCCGGACTTCACCTCGACGGCGCTGAACCGCGCGGGCACGAGCAACCGGAGTGGGCTTGAACTGGCCGGACGCTGGCAGGCGCTGGCGAACCTGTCGCTGGCCGGGCAGGCGACCTTCTTCGACTCGCAGAACGATGCGGGCGAGGACGAGATCCGCGTGCCGGAGATGACGGCGTCGCTGTCAGCGGACTGGCAGGTGCGGGAGGACGGGCTCCGGCTCGGGCTGGCGCTGGACCATGTCGGGGAACAGGGCGATTTCGATTTCGGACCGTTCCCCTCGCGTCTGGTGGCGCTGGAGGCCTATACGCTGGCGAGCCTCACAGCCGAATATCCGATCACGGAACGCATGGCCGTGACGCTGCGCGGGGAGAACCTGCTGGACGAAACGGCAATCGACGTGTTCGGCTATAACGGGCCGGGCGCCGGCGTGTTCGTGGGGCTGAAACTGCGGTGAAAACGGCACTCGTTGCCTTCTGCCTGATCGGGCTGGCCGGCTTTGCTTCGGCAGGGCCGGCCCGTCCGACGGTCGTGTCGCTGGACTATTGCGCGGACCAGTTCGTGCTGGCGCTGGCTGACCGGGACCAGATCCTCGCTGTCTCGCGGGATGCGGAACGCAAGTTCAGCCATCTGCGCGGCAAGGCGGCGGGGATTCCCAAGGTGCGGGCGGCGGCGGAAGATGTCGTCGCCCTGCGGCCCGACATCGTCTTGCGCAGCTGGGGCGGCGATGCGCGCGCCTTGTCCTTGTACGAACGGTTTGGCATCCGCACGGTGCAGATCGGCTATGGCGAGAATATCGAAAGTGCCAAGCAGGTCACGCGCGCCGTCGCGGCCGAGATCGGACAGGCTGCGCGGGCCGAAGCCTTGATCGCGGCGC
>JBGSOU010000552.1:0-6593 GCA_041739025.1 Hyphomonas sp. | reverse complement strand
CGCCCGTGAAGCCCAGCTTCTGATCGCCCGCGACGCGGCCCGCGACGCCCTCGACGCCGCTGAGCTGCGCTACCGGTCCGGGGCGGGAGATCTGACAAGCCTCCTGACCGCGCAGCAAAACCATGCCGGCGCCTCGAACGACTATGTCCTCGGGCGCCTTGACCGTCTGACGTCCGCCATCAATCTCTATGTCGCGCTCGGCGGCGGATATACCTGACCGGCCCCCTCAGGCCGATGCCTCGAAGACCGGCCAGCGTTCTGTAATCCGTCCGTCCTCAAACACGGCGATGTCGCCGAATTGAAGGAATACAGCTTCGCTCTGATGCGGACGGAAGAACACGAACTCATCCGGTTCAATCGAGAGGTTGTGCCCGCCGTTCAGCATCTCCTGGTTCGAAGATCGCCCGAAGGTCTTGTTGTAGGAGAGTCCCGGCGGATCTACCGGGTCGGCCAGCCAGTTGCCGCCATAGATGAACACGGTCCGCAAGGTGTTCGGGTCCCAGGCGCGCTGCCCGTCTGACGCGAACTCCAGTCCGGGCAATCGTGTCCGGGCGATGGATTTGATCACCGGAGTGGCAATGAAACTTGCCGGCAGGTGGGCCTCCAGCAAGGGCGTGTCGAAGTGCGTAGGCTTGACGAGGCAGGATCCCGCAGAAACCTCGTTGGCGATCTCCGTGGTCTGATAATACCGGTAGGTCGGGCTGCCGGCCGCGTTCCGAACCAGGTTTGACACGGCGTCGGCGCCGAACACATCTCCGGCCTGCGACAGGGCTTCGCCATAGCGCCGCCAGGCGCCCGCCTTCGCGCGCTCGCGCCAACCCATCGCTTCAGGCAGGGCCGCGAGGTGCGGCTCATATCCCATGAATCCGGTGAAGGTCAGCTCCGCCGACTTTTTCAACGCGTCCAGCATGGTCTTCAGCGTGTCGCCGGCCTCCATCCCGCCGCGATGCAGGCCGACATCCAGTTCGATGTTGATGCGCAGGTTCTGTCCGGTGGCGGCCGCCAGCTCCTGATACTGACGTAGCCGTTCGGGCGTATCCACCAGCCACTGGATCTGTCCGGCGGCCTCCGTTTCGCCCGGTGCGAGACCTGCGAAGTAATTGCGCGCCGCGCCAATGGGCAAAGGCTTGCCAACCAGTTGATCGGCGTCCGGCATGGCGCGCGTCAGGGCGTTCAACATGGGTTGGTTGAACGTCATCAGCCGGTTGGATCCGGACCGTTTGCGGATATGCGAGATCAGGTCCAGCGAGGGCAGGGATTTCGCCACGATCCGGTAAGCCATGCCCGCCGGCAATTGCCCCACCAGCGTGTCGATGTTGGCATTCAGCCGCGTCTTGTCGATCACCAGCGTCGGCGAGGCGATGCCCGCCTCGGTCAGCGCCGCCTGCAGTGTCACGAAATAGGGATCACGCGGTCCGCTTTCGTCTCCCGGTTTGCTCATGAGAATAGCCGCTCCCGCAAGGCCTGCGCCACCGATCATCAGGGTACGGCGCGATAACTTAGGCATCAAGGTTCACTCCGAACAGTTTCGCCAGATGGGTGTTCAGAAACTTGCCCTTCGGGTCGAGCTCGGCGCGCAGGGCGTTGAACCGTTCGAACTCGGGATAAAGACCTGTCATCTCGGCATGGCCCAGCGTGTGCAGCTTGCCCCAGTGGGGGCGCCCGCCGGCTTCCCGGTACATCGGTTCGAAATCCGTGAAGAAATAATCATACCGTTCGCTCGCCAGGGCATGGATCGCAATCGACGCACGCGGCCCGGCATTGAACGGGCTCAGCCAGGCGGTATCCTGAGCGATGTGGCGATACTCCATCGGGAAGAAGATCTCGCTGCGCTGGTCCAGCTTGCGCATCACGCGCTCAACCATTTCCGGGCCCTTCGCGCGCGGCAAATGATACTCCATCTCATTGAACCGCGTCGGCCGCGTCGTCGACAGCACAAGGCGCGACTCGTCGACACGTTCTTCCACCACGCCGCGCGGAAACTCCGACCGGGCAATCAGCCGGCGCAGCCATGGCGCCCAGCCGAGTTCGTCGCGCAATGTCTTCAGTCCCCAGAGGAAATCATCATCATCCTCACCACCTGCCGCATCGGTCACCGGCGCATCGGTGATGTCGTGCACGATGCTGGCCACGAGGCCTGTGTGGGGAAAATAGTAAAACTCGAAATTCCGGTGCGCCGCCGCCGTCTGTTCGAGCCGGCTCAGGAAGGTCTTTGAATCCTCGACCGTGAGAACCCGCTTCAGCCGGTAGGCCGGCACCGTGCGGATCGTGAATGCCGTCATCACGCCCAGCGCGCCGAGCGACACCTTGCCCGCTTCGAACAGCGCCGGGTCCGTCGCCGCCGTAACATCGCGCACGCTTCCATCAGCCGTGACGATCTGGAAAGCCGTGATGTTGTCGTGCAGGGCCGCAAGATCATTTCCGGTGCCATGCGTACCGGTAGCGAACGCGCCGGCCAGCGTCTGCATGTCGATGTCCGGCTGGTTGTCGAGCGCCCGGCCATACCCGGACAGGATCTCGCTGACATCAAACAGCGGCGTGCCGGCGCCGAAGCGCGCCTCGCCGCTGGCCGGGTCATAACTGATCAACCCCGAAAGGCCGTTGAGCATCAGCAATGTGTCTTCTGTCGTCGAAAGGCCCGTGAACGAATGGCCGCTGCCCACCGGGCGGATCCGGCCCGCCGCGCCGGTGATCGTCCGCGACAGGGCGTCAACCGAATCCGGAAACGCAATCTGCTTTGGCGTCGCCCGCTCGATGCCGGACCAGTTCATCCAGCTCGCTTCGCCCGGTGGGGCCACCGGCGCCGCTTCGACATAGCCGCTGCGAGTGAAGGTCTTCCGGTCCCAGCCGAATTTTTGTGCGGCAATGGTCCCGGCGGCAAGCGCCGAGCCTCCCGCACCGATCAGCATGTGCCGCCGCGTGATTTTCATCGGGCGTCCTCCCTGAAAACTAGCATTTACTAATTTTACGGGCCGGTCAATCATGCCGCAAGGCCATGCCCCTGGCCGGGAAAGGGAGACTGAATTGACCGCCATTGCCCCGTCCAGGCCCCTGCAGGCGCGCGCCCAGGAAACTTATGAACGCCTGCTCGCGGCAGGTCAGGTGGTGCTGGAACGCGGCGGCCTGGAAGACTTCAATTCGAATGCCGTGGTGGCGGAAGCCGGCGTCACGCCGCCATCCTTCTACCGCTACTTCAGGAACAAGCATGTCATGCTGGCCGAACTCGGCCGCAGGCTGATGACGGCCCAGAACGCGATCATCGAGGACCTGGGTGCAGGCAACAGTTCTTCAGACACATTTTCAGCGCGCGAACTGGCGCGCGTGCTCACTGAAACGCTCGCCGTCACGCGCCGGTTCCGGGGCGGCCGCGCAATCATTTCCGGCTTGCGGGCGATTCCGGAGCTGTCGCCGATCCGCCTTGAATCCCATGCCCACGTCGCCGGATTGATTGCACGCCAGATGCAGGCCCGGGGCAAGGTCACGGTGGAAACCTATGCGCGCGCCCGCCTTGCCGTCGAACTCGGCTATGCCGCGATCGAGATGCTGCTGGAGGTGCCCGAACTCGATACGCGGCGCGTTCTTGCGGCTGCCGCGCGCGCTGTGGCGGGCTGCCTGCGCTGATCAAGAGGAAGGGCGAGGTTTGCCGGCATCCGCTGAAGATCAGACGGCTCTGGGTGGGGACCGTTCCGCGCTGATCTGGCAAACACCTCGTGTCGGGGACATGACACTTGCGGCTGCCGGCAAACTTCTGACAGCGCCGGTTTGGGCCGGTTGGGCTGCCTTCATGACGTCAACGTGCCAGCCGCTGGGTTTATTCTCACTGCGCCGTTTTTTTTTGCACGTCGTCTGCTTCAGCCAGTCTGGGCTGTTCCGGCGGCGGTGGAACCGCGCCGTATCCGAACACGTCATCTCGCCCCGGCGTACCTAGGTCGGCGGCCAGGAGGCGCAGTCCGGCGCGTACGTCACTTGCGGTCTGGCCGCGCATTAGCGTGGCGGCCAGCGCGCTGATCCGCGGCGCGGCAAAGGAGGTTCCCGACAGTCTTTCCCCGTTTGAGCCGGGCTCGATTGCCACCGCTTCCGCCGACAATTCCACCTGTGCGCCGCGTGCGGCGTAGATATAGGGCGCGCCAGATGAATCGACGGCGGTGATGCCCATCACGCTGTCATAGGCCGCCGGAAAGCCGGGCTTGGTGGCCGGGCCGGAATTGCCGACCGCCGCGATGATCAGGGCGCCGTCCCGCGCGATTTCGTTGACCACGGTCTCGAGCACCGGGTTAGGCGGTCCGGTAAGGCTGATGTTGATCACCTGCGCCCCTTCGGCGGACGCCCAGTCCAGCGCATCGATCAGCCCGATGATCGAGGCGGCCGGCGCGGCCCCAGGCACCTGCTCGACGACGTCCGCGGCCAGAAGGCGGTCGGGTGAGGCATAGCCAAGTGCCACCAGATCATTGACGAGAACCGACACGACATTGTCGCCATGCGCAATCTCGGCGCGGTTGCGCACGAACGGCTTCACGTCATGGTTCAGAATGGTGCCGCCGGAAAAGCCGTCGATCACGGCCACCAGCCCCGCGGGCGCACCAGCGAAAGCTTCGGTCGATCTTGGCTGCAAGCCCGTGGCGGGTGTCTCCCCGGACGCCGTGTACACGTGATTGTAGGCAGACGGCGCATCGGGAATGTTTTCGCGCAGCCGGTCCAGCGCTTCGCGCGCGCCCATGTCTGCCGGGAACCCGATCCTGGCCACCAGGCCGTCATCCCGGCGCATCTTGCGCGTCTCGATGACGTTGAAGCCCATGCCGGCGATTCGGCTCAGTTCGGTATCATTCGTCAGCAGAACGACCAGTTCCCGATCCCGGTAGAGCTGCCCGTTATCGTCGAAGCTCAGCCGGCCTGTTTCGCCTCGCTTGTCGTCGCTGTCGTCATCGCTGTCGTCTTCATCGTTGTCGTCATCGCTGTCATCGTCGTCATCGTCGCCGCCGGATGATCCCGAACCGCTCCCCGATCGGTCATCATCGTCATCGCTGTCGTCATCGAGATCCGAACTGCTGCCCGACCCGGAATTGTCGAAGTCATCATCGTCGTCGTCCGATCCCGATGACTCGTCCCCGCCGCTCTTGTCCGAGGCATCACCGTCGCGGTCGTCTCGCGCCCGCTTGTCATCGCCGGTGTCCTTTGAGTCCCGGTCCCTGTCCTTGTCTTCGCGGGATGATGGGTCGCTCCGGTCGTCTCCGCGGCGGCTGTCCCGGTCCTCGCGGTCTTCGCGTTTCGACGCGTCCCGCTCGGATCTTTCGGCGCGTTCCGCGCGGTCGCGTTCGGACCGCTCGGCCGCACGCTCGCTGCTGTCGCGATCGCCAGAGGCGTTCGCAGGCGCAGCAAGGGCGGCGCCAATCACAAGGGTTGCCGAAAGCAATGCGTAGAGCTTCATGGGTCGAGAATAGCTCAAAGTCCCCGGAAATCGTACAAGATTATTTTTAGAGTTAATGAGAATACGGCCAAAGACTTGCACGTTGTCGCGGTGTGTTGATGGATAGTGGTCCCTCGAACTTCCGGGCCCAGCTGGCCCTGATGGTGCCCAAGCTGCGCCGGTTTGGCCATGCGCTGACCGGTTCGGCGGACGCCGCAGACGACCTTGTGCAGGACGCGCTGGAGCGCGCGATCCGCAAGGAAGCACAGTTCGAGCCGGGCACACGCCTCGACAGCTGGATGTTCCGGATCATGCAAACCCTCTGGATTGACGACAGCCGCAAGCGAAAGGTCCGCCGCGACCATGCCGCCGGCCTGGCGCAGATATGGCCCTCGACGGGCGAAGACGGGCGGGTGTCTTTTCCCGACAAGATCGCCGTCACGGAAGTGCGCGATGCCATGGCCCGGCTGCCGGAAGATTGCCGCGCCGTTCTGGCCCTCGTCACCATCGAGGGCCTGTCCTATCTCGAAGCGGCGGATGCGCTGGATATTCCCCCGGGTACGGTGATGAGCCGCCTTGCCCGGGCGCGCCGCCTTCTGCTCGACCTGATCGATCCGCCGCCTGAACGTGGAACCAAAACATGACCCAAGACCCCTTTGAGCGCCTGTCGGCCTATGCGGATGGTGAACTGGAAAACGCCCAGCGCATCGCGCTTGAGGCAGATCTCGCCAGCGACCCCTCGCTGCGCGCCATGCTCGCCTATATCCGCTCGACCCAGTCGAGCCTGCGGCAGGCCTACATGCACACCTACCACTCGGATGTTCCGGACCGGCTGATGGCTGTGCTGGCTGCGCCGCCGGTCCCGGCCCGCAAACCCGCAGGTTGGCTCAAGGGCTGGCGACTGCCGGCATTCGCTGCGCTTCCCGCCACCGCCGCTGCCGGCATCCTCGCAGGCTGGATTGTGGCCGGCGGCCTGACGGCTGCACCCGGTGCGGTTCTGATGACGGCATCGGCTGACGGGCTGACGGCGGGTCCAGACCTTGCCCGCTTCCTGGAGACGTCCGTGTCCGGCGTGCCGGTCAAGGTGCTTGGCGCGGATGCGCAGATCCAGCTCAGCTTTGCCGCCAGTACCGGCGAAGCGTGCCGCCAGTTCCAGGCCGGGCAAACCGCTGGCCTCGCCTGCAAACAG
>JBGSOU010000484.1:0-8405 GCA_041739025.1 Hyphomonas sp. | reverse complement strand
TGATCGACACGCCGTCTTCATGCTGCCAGCACCAGGCGGCCAGCAGGCGGGCATCGAGGCGCTCCGGCGCTGCCGACAGGGCGTGCAGATCGAGCTTCGGGACGGCTTCGAGGAAGGAGGCGGTCATGCCATCCGCAAGGTTCAGATCCACGAGACAAACCTGGCCGGGACCGACGAGGCGCGCCAGCGCAAAGGCGCTTTCGATTGCGAGCGTCGAGACGCCCGCGCCGCCGACCGCGCCGCGAAAGGCCCAGCACACCGACTCCGCAGCCGATCCCTTGGCCGGCGTCTTCTGATCCGAAAGGCGCGCCGCCGTATCGAGGATGTCGTCCGGCGTCGCGGAGGCAGACAGCACATCCCAGGCCTGCAGTTTCATCAGTGCCCTTACCATGTGCGCGGGCAACTGGTCGGACACGACCATCACGGCCGTCGCGGGGTGATCCACGGCCAGCATCAGCAGCACCTGGTCCCAGCCCGGCATGCCCTGCTCCACCAGCAGCAGCCCGCCGCCCTGCCGCTGGACGATTTCCGGCGCCGTCATCTGCGACAGGTCGCAGACATCTGGACAGACGTCCTTCAGCGCCGCAAGGCGCCCGGGCCTCGCGAGCGCCGCGATGGCCACCACCTTTCGCCCGGCTGTATCTGGCGCCGGCTCAGTCTTCCTCTGGGTGGACGCGTGCATCACTCGGCGCCCCCGGTGCCGGCCGATGCGAGTTCCTTGGTCTGGCCATCGTTCAACGCCTTGACTGCATTGACCGCGCGCACGCCGGAAGTTGCCTCGACCTTGCGGGAATTGGGCAAGTCCACGTCGCGGTCCGACTGGGCAGCGATGTTGGCGCGCGTGGCCTCGCCGAGGATGAAACGGTCCTGGGCGTCGAAGGATGCGCATCCGCCGAGAAGGCCGAGGGCGATGATGACGGGGAAAGCGTTTGCGGGTTTCATGAGGATCAGTTCCCTGCAATCTGGGCGGGCTCGCCCGAGGTGCGGCCGAACACCAGCAGCTCGGCCTCGGTCGGCTCGGTGAACGTATCGAGCGGCGAGCCCAGTTGATCCGGATGCGGAGCAGGCTGGACGAGACGCGGCGTGACGATAATCACCAGTTCGCTTTCGTTGCGCTGATAGCGCTTCGACGAGAACAGCGCGCCCAGGATCGGCACATTACCGAGCCAGGGCGTCTGGCGCACATCGTTGGAATAGTTGTTCTGCAGGAGGCCCGCGACCGCGAAGGCCTGGCCATCATGCAGCTCCACGGTCGTGTCCGCGCGGCGGACCGAAATGCCGGGAATCTCAATATTCGAGGCCCGGATGCCATTGGCCTTGTCGAGCGCCGAGACCTCCGGACGCACACGCAGGTTCACCAGTCCGTCACCCAGCACCGTCGGCGTGAAGTCCAGGCTGACGCCGAACTTCTTGAACTCCACCGTAATCTCGTTGTCCTTGTTGGACACCGGAATGGGAAACTCCCCGCCGGCAAGGAAGCTTGCCGTATCGCCCGAAAGCGCCACGAGGTTCGGCTCCGCCAGGGTGCGGATCACGCCCTTCTCCTCCAGCGCGCGGATGCGCAGGTCGATGTTCTCGCCGCCGAGATTGGTGAACAGGGCCACCGTCTTCTCGGCGAGCCCCGAAATCGTGCCGCTGTCCGTGGCGGACTGGAAGTCGTTCGCGTTGATGGTGTTGCCAAAGCCGATTTCGCGCACCGCGCTCCGGCTCGCCTCCAGAAAGCGCACCTCCAGCAGCACCTGCTGGCTCTGGCCGACGGTCAACCCGTTGGCCACGCCGCCCGGCACGTAGCGCTCCGCCACCTGAAGCGCCATCGCAGCGGCGCCCGCCGTGGTCACGCGCCCGTCAAGGAACACGCCGTCATGCACCGGGTAGACTTCAATCGGTTCGCCCGGCAGCAGGCGTTTCAGATCCAGGCGAAGTTCCTCGAGGCCGAGCTTGACGTCGATCTCGATCAACTCCGCGATGGCGCCCGCCGAATTGTAGAGCAGCACGGTGGTTGAGCCCGGCGTCTTGCCGCGCAGGAAGAAGGACCGGTTTGACGTCGCCATCGCTTCGGCGATGAGGGGATCGGCCACGACGATGGTCGCGAAAGGCGCGTCCGCCTCGACAACGGCAGACTGGCCCCGGCGCACTTCAAGGCGCTCTGCGCCGTTAGCGGCCGTTCGCTGCGTCCAGGCCGGCGCCGGAAGCGCGAGACAAAGACAGGCAATCGCCGCCGGCAGGATCCGTGCAAGGCGCATCAGCTTTTCCCCTCCCCTTTGGTTTCGGTGCGCGCGATGGGCGCGGTGATCTTCACGTCACTTTCGCCATTGATGACCCGGACGGTGGTGGTAACGGCGGCGCTGCGGCCGGACGCCGGCTGCACGACCGGCTTTACACTGACGGGTTTCTCCGGCGTCAGCGCGGCGACCAAGGCCTCTTCGTCCCGGCTGATCAGCGCAAGGCCGAGCGCCGCGCGCTGGCTGGCCGCTCCCAGCACCAGTGCATCGTCCGGCGTCACCTCCAGAGTGACGGTCTGGGAGGGTTTGGCGCCTTCCAAGTTCGGCTCGAAGGTCTGGTCAACCGCCAGAACCTTGACATGGCGCAGCACCGGGCGCGCGAGGATGTTCGCCGAAATGCGTGCACCCTCGGGCCGGCCATTGGCCTCTTCCAGCTCCATGAATTCATTCACGTCGACCCGGTCGCCCGGCAGCACGAAGCCGGAGACTCCGGTATCATTGCCGACAACGATCGACACCGCCCGCATGCCGGGCGTGATGCCCGCCGCAAGCGTCAGCACGGCGCCCGTCGTGTCGATCTTCGGCAGGAGCAGCGGCTCGCCCGGCAGCATCAGGCCGCGCGAATAGGCCTTCGGGCCGAGTTCGGAAACATTGCGCAACGCGCCGTCCGGCACCGCGCGTTCCGGCCATTCAACTTCCTTGACAAATTTGGGATCGATCATCGCCCCCGGCTCGACGGTCGAGGTCATCACCAGAACCGTGGTCATCGCCACCGCCGGCACGACGCCGGCCTCTGCGTCCGGCGCCTTGTCCAGCATGAAACTGCGGCCGAAGAACAGGGCGCCCGCGCCAAGCACGACCGAAACGCCCAGACTGATGAGTGGTGCGGCTTTCATTCGGGTTGCCCTCATCCGGGGCAGCGGTCTGCTGCCTTCAGACTGCAGGCTAAGCGAGGGGATGATAAGGCCGCTTGAAGGTCAACAGGCGAATCTCGTCCGCAGGCGGAAGGCGCGATTAACCAAGCGGTCAGGCATCCGGCCCGTTTGGTGAACCCGGCTATGCCAAGAGCGGCCAGTTCGCAGCGGCGTCTACAGGCGCCGGCCTCAGCTGTGAAAGAACAGATCCGGCGCGCCGGGCTGCAGCACGGCCGCCGTCAGGCGCCCGCCGTAAACCGCGCCGGTATCCAGGTTCAGCCGCTGCCCGTCGCCTGCCATCTCGGGCAATGAGTCCTCCGTCGGCGTATGACCGTGGATCACCCGCTGCCCGCGCAAGGGCGGTGCCGTCCAGCAGCGCGGGTCCATGAACTCGCGCCGCCGCGTCCACATGTTCACCTGTGCGCCGCAATCCGGATAGGCGTCCGGATCAATCCCGGCATGCACGAACACAAGCCCGGCGCCCCTGTCGGCGTGAACCGTGGGCAGCGATTTCAGCCAGGCGAGATGCGACGCCATCCGCGCCTCAGGCTTTCCCTCATAGCTCGCCAGGGTCTGGGCGCCGCCATTGATGGACCAGTGCCGCGCCGCGCCAACCGCCGCGCCGGGGCCGTCATGGGCGTCGATCATCATCTGTTCGTGGTTTCCGCGCAGTGTGATGACCTTTCGGCCGCGCTCGCGTTCGAACGCCATCAGGTAGTCGATCACACCGCAGGAATCCGGCCCGCGATCCACCAGGTCGCCGAGATGCACGAACCGGAGCGGCCTGCCCCTGAGTTCATCCGCCGCAAAGGCCAGCACCTGCCGGTGCAGGTCCTTCAGCCGTTCAAGCTCGCCGTGAATGTCGCCAATGGCGCAATAGATGGGACGGTTCATGCGATCAGGTTAACCGCCGAACGCGGCAAATTGAGGACGAGACCGGGAGCGGGCTCGGGTTGCCGCGCGATTGTCCATCGCAGCGCTACTCGACCTGGTTTTCCAGCGTTCCCATCTGGTCGACTTGAATCGACACACGATCGCCCGGATGAAGGTAGGCGCCCGAGGTGCGCGCCGTCGCAATCTGGCTTTCGACGACATGGCTGGCAAGCGACTGGTTCCAGCCGCCTGCCAGCCAAGCCATTCCGCCGCGCACATAGGCACTCGGATAAATGCCCTTGAAAACGGTGCCGCCCGGGGTCCCGGTGAGGATCAAGGTCCGCTCGGGGATCCGCCCGTCCGCATCGAACGGCAGGCGGGCCGTCGCCTCTCCGAAACTCCAGCTTTGTTCGCGCAGCCGGGACGCTTCGATCAGGATCCGGTCAAGGTCCCATATCCAAAGGCTGACCGACGAACGCTGGCGCTCCACATCATTGACCGCAAGCTGCAGCATGAGACTGCGACTGAACGCTTTGACGTCACGCGGCACCACGAAGAGATCACCAACGGGCAGAAATCCAGGCGCGCTCTTGCCGCTGGTAAAGCCAATACCGGATTCGGGCACGTCCGGGTCAATCTTGCGCAACAGTGTCGCGCGGTCAGTCACGTCATTGCACAAGATCAGACCACCGCTGGCGCCGTCGGCCGGATGGAGCGGGCGCATCGTGAGCAGGCAGAGTTCGACCTCGTAATCCAGCAATGCCTCACCTGCCGGAATGCGGGCCTGCGCCGGCGTTGGCTGGACATATTTTGGAAACAGGAAGGGTCCGCCTTCGACCGAGGCTTCCTTGGCATGCTGACGATAGTTCGTTGCCGCAGCAATATGCACCGATCCGATATCAACGGGAATGGTCAGGTCGGATACGCCGATCTCGACAGGTTGTTCTGCACGCTCGATTTCAGCCTGCACCGCGTCGTAACCAAGGCGGTTCAAAAGGTCGACCGCGTCTTCGCCGCGCACCATGAGCCCATCCAGCGCCGGCCCGCTCACCTTCCCGTCTGATTAGGATGTGACCGCGATTGTTCGTTCGCCGGCCCGGGCAAAGGTCAAAGCCGTCTGAAGCGGTGCAATCAGGATGGTCGCTTCTCCGGGAGGCACCGGATCGCCAGACACCCGGACCCGCGCAGCAAAGTCGAAGAGTCCGAACCCTGTTGCCAGCAGCCCGCCGGCAGCCAATGCAATTGCAGCCATGAATATTCGCAGCATCTGGGTCTCCGTCGCGCCTGAGCGCGTCTTTCAGTCGGTGTCTTTCAAGTCGGTGTAGGCTTCGGGCAGGAACGAGGCGAGATGGGCCATTTCCTGCGCGCAATGCACAATGAGAGCGCGGGCATCGGCCTCTGTGGGGCGAACCTCCCGGCGCGCGATCGGCACGAGTGGCGCCGCAAAAACGTTCCGGGCCGAGACGTTTTCGCCGCCGATCCAGAAGCGCGACCGCATGACGCTTCCGCCCGATACGGCCTGCACGAGATGCACCAGGTAGCCCGCCTTGAGCGGCAAGCCGGCGAGTGTGCTGTGCGCGCAGATCGCTGTAGCCTTGGTATCGTCCTGCAGTGACGGATCGTTCAACGACAACGCGGCGGGATCAACAAAGCTGATCGCCAGACGCAACAGGCCGCTGCCGATGAACTCATCGACGACCGATGTGTGATTGACATAACGGCGGCGGCCGCGCGTGCCCGCAGGCGGCGCCTTTTGCCAGGACGCGTGCACGTGCGCATTCGGATGCCAGAGCTTATAGCGTTCCGGACTGTCCGAGTGCCAGCCAAACCACCAGTCGATCATCGCCGGCGTGACGCCCGGCATTTCGGTCCGGATCGCGAGCCGCATGCCGCCATCGGCGGTCAGCACGAAGCCATTTTCGACGCCGTCGCCCGAAAACATCTCGCCGGCACGCGAAAGCGGCGGCAAGAGCGGCTCTGCCAGGGGGCCTTCATCCAACGCAAGCCGGGCATGAAGCCCGAGCGGTGCCATCTGCGGACGCCAGAACCGCACATGGGGTTTGCTGCGCAAGTCGGCGTCCGACCAACCGAGATGGCGGCCTGCAATCGGCTTGCTGGTTTTCATGATGCGCTCGCATAGGAATTGAACCGCTCATCCGGATCATACTGGGCGCGGATCTGTTCGAGGCGCGCACGGTTGGAATCGCTCATGAAGCGGGCTGACCTGCGGCCAAGGTTTTCGTCCGCGAGCTGAATGCCCTTTGACAGATGCGCCATCTCGGAAACGCGCTCGGTGGCCCAGCTACCGTACAGCGCATCATCTTCGGCGCGCCGCCATTCTCCGTAGGCGGCAAAATAGAAACCGGCTTCCATGGAAAACGCCATGTCCGGACGCGCGCGGTCAGGTTGCCAGTTCAGCCAGAGGGCGTGCGAAGGCGGCGGTGGCAAGGTATCTGCAACCCGCCGGAGACCGGGCAACAGATCGGAAATGGGCGCGTCGGTCCACATATTGTCGACACACCAATGCATCCTTGGCGGAAAGTGGGTTTGCGACGCGCCCTCTGACATTTGCATCGTCGAGAGCGGCAGAAGTGGCGTGCTGACGCTGGCCCGCTTTCGCAGCGGACTCTGGCGCATGAACGCGGTGTCGCGGCGCGCATCCGCCCAGCTTGCGGTCATCACGGGGGCAAGCACTTCGACCCCCGGCTTGCCGGTGAACAGCGTCTTGGGCGTGATCAGGATCTGGAATTCGACGCTGCGAGCCACGCCGGGGCCGATCTCGTGCGCCCAGGTGAAGACGTCTTCAAGCCAACGTTCAGGAAATACCTGGAGGGTCATGGCGGTCACCTTGGGACGTTCGTGCAATTTTAGGTAAAACGCCGTGACGACACCGAAGAAGCCGGGACCTGCACCACGTGCCGCCCAGTAAAGATCCGGGTTCTGCTCGCTGCTGGCATGGACCTGCGATCCGTCGGCGAGCACGACATCCAGACCGGTAACACTCTCGCAGGCGAGGCCAAGCGCCCGGCTGTTCCAGCCGAACCCGCCTTGCAGCAGGAAGCCGCCAAGGCAGACATCCGGCGCATGCGCGACAGGGAAAAAGAGCCCGAGCTTTTTCAAGGCACGATCAAGGTCGATACTCCAGCAACCCGGCCCGACCTTGGCCGTGCGCGCGGCGGGATCAATCGAAACGCTGTTGAGACGTCCGAGATCCAGCAGGAGACCACCCTCGCGCAAGTGGTTTTGCGCCCAGCTATGGCCGCCGGAGCAGAGGCTGATCTTCAATTGTCGCTCGCGCGCCATCCGGACGGCGGCGACAACCTCTGCCGGATTGTTCGCCTGCACGTAGATTTCGGGGCGCCGACCGGGATCGCGCCCGGAAAAGGAAGTGGCGAGGACGGCGGCATCGAAGGCCTTGTCGCCGCGCCGCAGTGTCAGGCCTTTGCCGCGCGGTCGCTTCATCATCGCAATCCTTCTGCCGGGTTCAGAGTCAGCCATTGCAGGGGCAAAGCGGGCGGCGACCCGGCCCGCGGGCGGATACCGGCGGCGCGCTGCGCGGTTGACCGCGCGACGCCGAGCATCACCAGCATTTCGGACGTGGTCCCTTCGATGGCGGACTTCGGCAACTTGCCGCGGTGCAGATCAAGCGCCACGCCGAGCAAGCATCCTGCAATGATGCTGGACGAGAGTTTCACATTAGCGGTCGCAAAGATGCCGGATGCAGCGCCGGACCGAATGTCGGCTTCAAGATCCAAGCGAAGCGCAGACAGAAGCCGGTCAACCGGAAGTCCGGAATCAAACAGGAGGCGCCCGTAGTCCGGCGCCTGAAGCGAAAGGCCGAGCGTCAGGCGAGTCTTGAAAACGAAAGCTGCGACCGGGTCGGCCTCTGCGGAAGGCGCATTGCGCCGCAGCGCCGCGAGACCCGCCGTGATCAGCTCTGCGAGTGACTCGACAAGCTCATCGATACTGTTGGCATAATTGTAGAACGTCCCCTGCGCGACACCGGCGAGCTGGGCGACGTCGCTGATCGAGAACGCACCCGCACCGCGTTCCAGCAAGAGCGTCTGTAGCGCGCCGAGAAGCGCATCCAGCGTCCGGCCGCGCTTCTTTGTTCCGGCAGGAGGGACAGCCATCATCATAAAATGATGAAATGTCAAAATTGATGTTTTGTCAATAACGGTACACCTGGCCCGCTTGGCGGGATTCGGCTGGCGCCCCGGCGCGAGACCGGCAACCGGGATCACATGACGGCACCCGGCGAATTGCTGATGGTATGAATGAGCTCGCCCGGCTCAATCCGCCTCAGACAGGACTTTCCAAAAGTCCGCCAGGTCGACATTGCCGCCGGTGACCAGCACGCCGATGCGTTTGCCCTTCAACGCCTCCGGCAGGCGGC
>JBGSOU010000463.1:0-2304 GCA_041739025.1 Hyphomonas sp. | reverse complement strand
CCCGGAGGCCGGCCTGTCGGCGGTGGCCTCCAAGTCCCACCGCTCGCCGGAAACCGACGCCTGGCTGGCCGGATACAAGGTCAACGAGATCGTGGCCGCCGGCTCCTCCCTCAAGTTCTGCCTCGTTGCGGCCGGGGAAGCGGACGTCTACCCCCGCCTCGGCCGAACGATGGAATGGGACACTGCCGCAGGTCAGGCCGTCGTCGAAGCCGCAGGTGGCCGCGTGTTGCAGCTCGACGGCGCGCCGCTGCTCTATGGCAAACGCGAACGCGGTTATGACAATCCGGATTTCGTCGTCTATGGCGACGTCTCTCCGGCCTGAGCCCCGGGCGGCCATTTCCAGTTCCGCTGAAATCTGGCAGCTAGTGCCCAGCAGAGAGAGTTCGAATGGCCCGGCAATATTTCGGCACTGATGGCATCCGGGGACGGGTCAACAAACGCCCGATGACCGCAGAAACCGCGCTGCGGCTGGCCATCGCCGCCGCGCGCACCTTTACGCCGGACGGCGAGCGCGATGTGGTCATCGGCCGCGACACGCGACGGTCCGGCGAGATGATCGAAGCTGCGCTGATTGCGGGCCTCACCTCGATGGGCGTGACGCCGGTTCGTCTCGGCGTCGTGCCCACTCCCGCCGTGGCGCTGATTGCGCGCGAAACGGGTGCCGCGCTCGGCTTGATGGTTTCGGCCAGTCACAACAAGTACGAGGACAATGGCCTCAAGCTGTTCAGCCCCGAGGGTATCAAGTTTTCAGATGCCGTCGAAGAAGCCCTTGAGGACGCGATGGCCGCCGCCTTCGAGGGCGACTATGCGGCGCCGTCAGCCATTGCCCTTCCCCGGGAGATGGCCGGCGCCGGTCAGCGCTATCTGGACCGCTGCCTTGAGACCATCGGCAAGGGTCAGGATTTCTCGAGCCTGAAGATCGTGCTCGACTGCGCCCACGGGGCGGGATTCGAGACGGCGCCAGAAGCCCTGCGCCAGCTGGGCGCGCAGCTGACCCTGATCGGCGCCCAGCCCGACGGCGTGAACATCAATGCCGGCGTGGGCTCGACCGCAACCGGCGCCTTGAAAGCGGCCGTGCTGGAAACGGGCGCCGACATCGGGATCGCGCTGGATGGCGACGCGGACCGGCTGATTGTGGTCGACGAGACTGGCGAAGAAGTGGACGGCGACCAGGTGATGGCGCTGATCGCGGGCGAAATGCACCGCTCAGGGCGGCTGACGGGCGGCGGCATGGTGGCCACCGTGATGTCGAACATGGGACTCGACGAGTACCTGAAAGCGAACGGCCTTGTGCTCGCGCGCACGAAAGTCGGGGATCGCTATGTCGGCGAACACATGCGCGCGCACGGTTACAATCTCGGCGGCGAACAGTCAGGGCACATCATCTTGTCGGATGTGTCGACCACGGGCGACGGTCTGCTCGCCGGACTGCAGGTCCTGGCGGTGCTCGCGGCGCGCGCCGGCAAGGCTTCGGACATGCTGCGCGTCTTCACGCCGGCGCCGCAAAAGTTGTCCAACATCCGCTATTCCGGGGCCAATCCGCTCGACTCCGGCAAGGTCAAGGCCGCACTGGCCAGCGCCGAGGCGCTGCTGGGAACCCGCGGCCGGATGGTGGTGCGCAAGTCCGGCACCGAGCCCCTCATCCGCGTCATGGCCGAAGCGCTGGACGAGGCCGTGATGCTGCGCGCGCTCGCGCTGGTGGCCGATGCGGTGAAAGCCGAGGCCTGACCGGGCGCGCAAATCTTGCGCACACGGACCCAAAGGCGCGCCGCTGAACCTTGCCGGAAGCGGCCTGTCTGGCCCGGCGATTGCAACGCTTGCGGCCTGCCATCACTTCGTCCGAATTGGCAGGCAATGGCGCGTTCATGACGTTCGATGATGCCCTTCGCACCTTTCGGGACCGGTTCAATCTTCCGGAACTGAAGCCGCTTGACCTGAAGCTGCCCATCGACCGGCTGCGCCAGCAATTCCTCAAGATCGACTATTCTGGTGAACCCGATGCGCCGGAACTCGCCGAAATCCGTCCGCTGATCATTCCAGGCGCTGCCGGGCCGATCAAGGCGCGCCTCTACGTGCCGCTTGGCGCCGGCGTCCCGCCCGGGCCCGGGATCCTGTTCTTTCACGGCGGCGGCTTCGTGCTCGGCGATCTCGACAGCCACGACATGCTTTGCCGCCGTCTGGCCGAAGGCTCGCGCTGCCGTGTGATCGCTGTCGATTACCGGCTCGCGCCGGAAACCCGGTTCCCCGGCGCGCATGATGACGCGCTCGCCGCCTGGGCCTGGGTGCAGGAAAAGGCCGGCGCCG
>JBGSOU010000462.1:0-2712 GCA_041739025.1 Hyphomonas sp. | reverse complement strand
GGTTGCCGCAACGCTGGCTGCGGCCCAGCGCACCTACGTGGCGGTCACCGGGCTCGTGCACGGCGCCGGCGTGCTGGCGGACAAGCTTGCGATGGACAAGACCGAGGCTGAACTTCGCCGGGTGTTTGCGCCGAAGGTGGACGGCCTGACCAACATTCTCGGCGCCATTGATCCGGCGCAGCTGTCGCATGCCGCCTTTTTCTCGTCGGCGGCGGCCTTCTTCGGAAATCGAGGGCAGGCAGATTATGCAATGGCCAATGCCTGGCTCGCCAGCTCCGGACGTCTGCTGGCCCAATCAACGCCAGGCGCGCGAGTGAAAGTTTTTCACTGGGGCCCCTGGGCGGGCGGCATGGTCGACGCGGCGCTCGCCAGCCATTTCGAGGCACAAGGCATTCCGCTGATCCCGGTGGACGAAGGCGCACGCATTTTCGTCAATGAACTGCTCGGCGGCGACCGGGCGCTGGTCGAACTCGTCGTCGGCGAAGCGTGGGCGGTTGCATGACCTTGTTTGAACCCATCGCCATCGTCTCCGAAGCCTGCGTGCTTCCGGGCGCCGCCTCTCCGGCGGCGCTCTGGTCGGTCGTCAACCAGCAGAAAATTGTCACGCGCGCCGTCGATCCTGAAGAACTGGGCCTTGGTCCGTCTTCGGCGCCGCTCAGGCGGTTTGTCTCCGGCCGGGTTGATCAGGCCCCGGTGGATCACGAAGGGCTGCTTGCGTTCGCCGGTCTCTCGTCAAGCGCGCTTGATCCGGTGCATCGTTGGTCGCTGCTGGCCGCTTGGGAGGCCTGGTCGGCCGCAAACGGACGCGACAAGACAGATCCGGCGCGGCGCGGCGTCTTCCTCGCAAACCTCTGTTATCCCAGCCGGTCGAAAGTCGATTATGCCGAGGATGTATGGCGCAACGGGTTTACGGATCGTCCGCTCACGGATACGTTGAATTCGGGTATGCCGGCCCGCATGATTGCGCGGATGATCGGCGCGGGCGGACCCGCGCTGGCATTGGACGCCGCCTGCGCCTCATCGCTCTACGCGCTTGAGATCGCTTGTCGCAAACTTGCCGCGCGGCAGATCGACATCGCACTCGTCGGCGCTGTCAATGCCGCAGACAACCTGATCCTGCATATTGGCTTCGAGGCCCTCAAAGCGCTCAGTCCGACCGGACGCTCCCGGCCCTTCATGCAGGGCGCTGATGGTCTCGTGCCATCGGAGGGCGCTGCCGCCGTGGTGCTGAAGCGTTTGTCGGATGTCACCGCAGCGGACCGCGTGCGCGGCGTCATCCGGGGGATCGGCCTCTCCAATGACGGTCGCCGCAAAGGCTTCCTCGCCCCGGACAAGGAAGGCCAGCGCGAAGCCATGCTCCGCGCTTATGCCATGGCCGGCCTTGCGCCGGACAGCATCGATTTTCTCGAATGCCACGCCACGGGAACGCCGGTGGGGGATTCTGTTGAAGTCCAGTCGGCTGCCTCGGTTTTCGGCACGGACCGCACACTGCCGATCGGTTCCCTGAAGGCCAACGCGGGCCACCTGATCACCGTCGCAGGGCTCGCCAGCCTGTTGAAGCTGACCAGCGCGATGGAAAATGAAATGCTTCCGCCAACGCCAATGGACGGCGCACTGATCAAGTCCATCGCGGAAACGGGCCTCGCGCCGCTATCCAGATCCACCCATTGGGCGTCGCGAGGGCCGGCGCCAAAGCGCGCCGCCATCAGCAATTTCGGTTTTGGCGGCAACAACTCCCACCTGATCCTGGAAGCGTTCGAGCCGGAGCGCGGTTACGTCAACGGCCATTCAGTGGACTCGCCGGCCCCGCTTGACGGGATCGTTGTGGTCGGCGCCGGCATGATGGCAGGCCCTGATCGCGGCGAGCGCGCCGTCCTCCGCCGTCTGATGAATACGCCCGCGGCGCCGATCCGGAACGCCGAGCGCGTGGGCGCCGATCCGGTCAAGGCGCGCATCCCTCCCGCGGACCTGCTGCGCGCCGAAGCGCATCAGCTGGCGATGCTCGACGTTTCACAAATGGCGCTCGAAGGTGTGAAGCAGCCCGAATCGGAGCGCTGCGGCGTCTTCGCAGGACTGCGCTGCAGCGACGAATCCGCGCGCTGGCCCATTCGCGAACGCGTGAAGGCCGAACGGATGGCAGCGGGTTGCAATGATATTGAAGCCGAGTTGAACGCCATAGCGCCGCCGCTGGTCGCCGCCGACGTGCTCGGCGCGATGGCAAACATGGCCGCCAACCGGATCACCTCCAGCGAGGATTTCAGGGGTCAGGGCTACGCCATCTCGGCCGAGGAAAGTTCGGGCCTCGCCGCGCTGGATGTCGCGGTTGCGGCGCTGAGCGCCGGCACGCTCGACCTGGCGGTCGTTACCGGCGCCGAGTTCGCAGCCGGTGCCGATCAGGCCGTTGCGCTGGTTCTGAAGCGGGCTTCGGACGCCGCGCGGGATGGGGATCGCGTGCTTGGATCTCTGTCGGCGGTAGACTGGTTGAACGGCGCGCGGGCGCTTGAAACAGGCCTGTTCCGTGAAACCTTTGGCGAAGCGCCTGCCGTATCCGGACTGTTTGACCTCGCGCTTTCCCTGAGCCTTTCGGCCAGGTCGCATCGGATGCGCCCCGCCGGCGCGGCGGTTGCGCTCGCTAAGGATGCCGGTCCGCTCATCGTTTCGGCGGGGGGATCGAACACCGCCCAATCGATCCGCGTCACCGCCCGCCCCGCC
>JBGSOU010000041.1:0-2489 GCA_041739025.1 Hyphomonas sp. | reverse complement strand
AATAGGGAGCACCGCTTAAAGATGCCACAACCAAGTGACAGACGAACACGAATTGAAGATGCGCTGACCGCAGCCTTCACACCAACCTCTCTGACCGTAACTGACGACAGCGCCGGCCATGCCGGCCATGCGGGCGCCTCGCCGGAGGGCGAAACGCATTATTCCGTGGAAATCGTCTCGGAGGCTTTCGAAGGTCTCTCGCGGGTGCAGGTCCAGCGTACCGTGATGATGGTCCTGCAGCCGGAATTCGAGTCCGGCCTTCACGCCCTCGCCCTCAAGGCCAGCGCGCCCGGCAAGGCGCCGTGATCAGGCGCCCTCGGCCTTCGACACGTTGAGACCTGTCACCTGGTTGCGCGCGCGCCGCAGGATGTTGAACCGGTAGCCATAGAAAACAAAGCTCTGGCCGGTTTCCGGGATCGTCTGCGCCTCATGGATCACCAGGCCGGCGACCGTCACGGCCTCCTCGTCCGGCAGGTTCCAACCGGTCGCCCGGTTGAGATCGCGGATCGGCACCCAGCCATCGACGTTCATCGAGCCATCCGGCTGCGCGCGCACGCCCTGGATCTGCACGTCATGCTCGTCATGGATCGCGCCGACGATTTCCTCGAGGATGTCTTCCAGCGTGATCATGCCCTGCAGTTCGCCATACTCGTCGATCACCAGCGCGAAATGCTGGCCCTTCGACAGGAACTGGTCGAGCTGGTCCTTGACCGGCGTTGTCTCCGGCACGAACCACGGCTTGCGCAGGATCGTCTCGAGATCGAGCTTCGACAGGTCGCCGCCGAGCGGCAGCGCCGCGCGCAGCAGATCCTTGGCGTGCAGGATCCCGATGATCTCTTCCTTTTCGCCGCGGTAGAGCGGCAGGCGCGTGTGCGGGCTGGCGAGCGCCTTCATCACCAGTTGCCGCCGGTCGAGATCGGCGTTCAGCATCTGGATGTTCTTGCGGTGGATCATCACGTCTTCGACGGTCAATTCCTTGAGGTCGAGCGCGCCGACGAGGCGCAAGCGGTCTTCCCGCTCCACGCCCCCTTCCATCGCGTGCAGGTCGATGGCGCCGCGAATTTCGTCTTCGGCCGAAACCGGCTTCGCGGGTGTGCCCAGCCCCAGCACCGTCAGAATGAAGTTCACGATGAACTGGATCAGCTTGATGATCCAGGAGGCGACCCGAACCAGCACGCCGATGGGGCGGGCGACCACCAGCGCGACACTGTCCGGCCGCGAGATCGCATAGGTCTTCGGCATCACTTCGGAGAAGATCAGCACCGTGACGGTCATGACGGCCGTGGCAATCGCAAGCGCGAGCCCCCCCTGCCCGAACAGCGCCGTGAACAGCGATGTGGCCAGCACCGAGGCGAGGATATTGACGAGGTTGTTGCCGAGCAGGATCGCGCCGATGAAGTCCTCGCGGTTGGCGAGCAGGCGGTTGACCGCCTTGGCGCGCTTGTCACCCTCTTTCTCCAGCTGGTGCATCCGCGCGCGGGATGCGGCCGTGAGGGCCGTCTCGGATCCGGAAAAGAATCCGGACATGCAAAGCAGCAGAACGATGGCAATCAGGTATCCGGCAATCATGTCGGGTCTTGGGTCTCTTTAAGCTGTTTCAAGGAGTTCGCGGTCGAGGAAGGCTTCGATCGACGCCAGATCCGCATCCGGATGGATATAGGCCGCGCCGATCCCGCGCGCGAGGATCAACGGCACGCGTCCGCCGCGCGCCTTCTTGTCCTGCTGCATCAGTTCGGCAAGGCGTTTGGCTGAGAAGCGCGCGCGGTCACGGCCCGCAAGGGTGACCGGCAGGCCGGATGCAGCGATGACCTTCGCCGCGCGGTCGGCATCGGCAACAGGCGTCACACCGAGTTCGGCGCCATAACGGAAAGCGAGCGCCATGCCGAGCGCGACGGCCTCGCCGTGCAAAAGATCCGGGCCATAACCATTGGCCGCCTCCAGCGCATGCCCGAACGTATGGCCGAGGTTCAACAGCTGGCGCACGCCGGTCTCGGTCTCGTCTTCCGCCACGATGGCGGCTTTCGAGGCGCAGGACCGGGCCACTGCCTCACGCACCGCCGCTGGCTCCAGCGACAGGACCTTCTCGCCCTCCTGTGCCAGCCAGGCAAAGAAGGGGGCATCATTGATCAGCCCGTATTTCAGGATTTCGGCATAGCCGGCCTTCAGCTCGCGCGCCGGCAAGGTCGCCAGCAGCGCCGTGTCCGCGATCACGAGGCGCGGCTGGTAGAAGGCGCCGACAAGGTTCTTGCCGCGCGGCGTGTTGACGGCGGTCTTTCCGCCCACGGAGGAATCGACCTGCGCCAGCAGGGTCGTCGGCAGCTGCACGAACCCCATGCCGCGCTTCATCAGGCTGGCCGCGAGGCCGCCCATGTCACCGATCACCCCGCCGCCGAACGCGATCAGGACATCGCCCCGGTCCGCGCCGCCAGCCAGCAGCCAGTCGAGCACCCCTTCCAACTCGGCGAAGGTCTTGGTCTGCTCGCCCGGCG
>JBGSOU010000413.1:0-3081 GCA_041739025.1 Hyphomonas sp. | reverse complement strand
CGGGAACGACCTATGGTCTCGGACAGGAAACGGGAGTCCTCCGATGCATATCAGTGAACTCACGTCAAGCGGGCGGCATTAACGCTTTTTCCACTGACCTGCAACCCCCTGCCCGCAATTTTCTGCGGCCAGCAAAAACCCGGCGCCTGCCATCGCAGACGCCGGGTTCTGAATGTTCAGGCTGGACCTGCGGCCTGGCCTCAGGTCTTGGCTTCCGCAAGGTCGATCGTCACGCCGCCGCCCATCGTGGACGAAAGCGAGATCTTGCGCACGAACGTGCCTTTCGCGCCGCTCGGGCGGGCCCGGACGACTGCCGAAAGGAAAGCCGAGACGTTCTTTTCGATGTCGGCGTCGGAGAAGCTCGCCTTGCCGATGCCGGCATGCACGATCCCGGCCTTTTCGACCTTGAACTCGATCGCGCCGCCTTTGGCGTCCTTGACGGCCTGGGCCACGTTCGGGGTCACGGTGCCGACTTTCGGGTTCGGCATCAGGCCGCGCGGGCCGAGCACCTTACCGAGACGGCCAACGAGGCCCATCATGTCGGGGGTCGCGATCACGCGGTCGAAGTCCATGAAGCCGCCGTTGACCTTTTCGAACAGGTCTTCCGCGCCGACGATATCGGCGCCGGCTGCGGTGGCTTCCTCGGCCTTCTTGTCCTTGGCGAACACGGCCACGCGGATCGTCTTGCCGGTGCCGGCCGGCAGGCTGACCACCGAGCGGACCTGCTGGTCGGCATATTTCGGGTCAACGCCGAGGTTCACGGCGATTTCGATGGATTCATCGAATTTTGCCTTGGCGTTCGATTTCACGAGCTTCACCGCTTCGGCGATCGTGTACGTCTTGGTGACGTCGATCGTCTGCTCGATGGCGCGGGTACGTTTTCCTTTGGCCATGATGATTACTCCTCAACCCGGAGACCCATCGCACGGGCAGAGCCGGCGATGATCTTGGTGGCCGCGTCAAGGTCATTGGCGTTCAGGTCGCCCATCTTGACCTTCGCGATTTCGCGAACCTGGTCCATCGTCACCTTGCCCGAGGTCTCGTGACCCGGCTTCTTGGCGCCCGAAGCCGGTTTCTTGCCCAGTTTCAGGCCGGCGGCCTTCTTGAGCAGAACCGTTGCCGGCGGCGTCTTGGTGACGAACGTGAACGACTTGTCCTGGTAGTACTGGATCACGACCGGGGTCGGGATGCCTTCTTCCATGCCCTGCGTACGGGCGTTGAACGCCTTGCAGAATTCCATGATGTTGATGCCGCGCTGACCCAGGGCTGGGCCCACGGGCGGCGACGGGTTGGCCTTGCCGGCCGGGATCTGGAGCTTGATCTGCCCCAGGAGTTTCTTCGCCATTTTGTCCTCACAACGTTGGCTAAGGGGCGGTGGTCTTTCGATCCGCCCGGTTGATATAGAGGCTCCGCGGTTCGGCTGGCAGCCTCCCGCGGAAGCGGCGCGTATGGATCAAAGCCCCTACCCGGTCAAGCTGGGCCCATGAAAAACCCCGGACGGCAGGGCCATCCGGGGTTGGAACTTTAGAGTAGCGGGCCCTTCGCAGCCTAAATCAGCGCATAGCCACGCGCGTTGATGTAGCTGCGCAGCTCTTCGGCCCGGCGCAGCGGATCGGGGTGGGTGGACATGAACTCCGGCGGGCGCTGGCCCTTGGACTGGGAATCCATCAGCTCCCACAGGCGCACGGACTGTTTCACGTCATACCCGGCCTGGTGCATGTAATCGACGCCCAGCTTGTCCGCCTGCAGCTCATGCTTGCGGCTGTAGGGCAGGATCACGCCGAACTGCACCGCCGCGCCGCCCAGCGCGCCGATGGCCGTGCCATACTTCGACAGCTCGTCCGACGAGGCGACCGCAATCTGACCCGCCATCAGGCCAACCTGAGCGGCCATGTTCACCGAATACCGCTCGGCCGCATGTTTGCCGACCACGTGACCGGTCTCGTGACCGAGCACCGAGGAGATCTGGTCGTCATTTTCCGTAAGCTCGGTGATGCCGCGATACACGCCGACGCGGTTGCCGGGCATCACGAAGGCGTTGACGTCGTCGGTATCGAACACCGCCACATCCCATTGCGCATTCGGGTCGATGTGACCCTGCTTCACGGCGCCCTGGATCGTGCGGTCCCAGATGTTGAGCACGCGCCCCTTCAGCCGGGAATTCGAGGTCTGCGGTGTCTGGGCCTTCATGTCGGTCCAGGCCGTCGCCGACATGCTGGCAATTGCCGCGTCATCGACGAGCAGGAACTGGCTTTCGCCGGTGGCCAGGTTGGTCGCGCAGCCCGACACGAAGGGGAAAACGCTGCCCGAGGCGAGGCCCATGATGATGCCGCGCCGCGACAGGCGCACGCGCGGCGCATTGGCGAGCAGCGCGCTGTCGAACTTTTCACCCAACTCGAAATGATGCGTCATCTGGTCCGTCTCCTGTGACCGGGTTTCGCGAGAACCTACTCTGCGCAGGTCGATTTGCAAACAGCCGGGCTCTACTGACTGAGCCGTTTTTAGAGGCGCGCCGGTGAACGCGTTCTGAACGCTGCGCCCGCTCAGGCGTCGGCGGCTTCTTCCACCAGAACGGCGGCCTGCTCGACCCAGCCTTCGCGCGTGATGCGCCCGGCGAAGCTCAGATACTCGTCGATCCAGGCGATGTTTTCCGGCGTCCAGTCGGCAATCTGGTCGAAGTGCCAGATGCCCAGAGAATTCAGCACATCCTGGATCTTCGGACCGATGCCGCCGATCAGTGTCAGGTCATCCGGCGTGCCGTCGACCGGCTTTTCCATGGCCAGCGGACGCTCGCGCGCGATCTGCTCGGCGGCTTCGGCCTCGGCGATCTGGTCGGCCGCTTCCAGCTGTCCGAGAATGCGCTCCGAAACGCGCGGTGCCTGGTCCGGCTCTGCCTCGTCTTCCGGCAGGTCGTCGTCTTCGGCCACGGCATTGTCCGATTCGTCGGCATCGGCCTGCGCCGCGTCACCTTCAAAATAGGCAAGGCGTCCTTCAAGGAACCGGACGCGCCAGCGAAGGCGCGCGATTTCTTCCTCCACCTGCGCCGAAGGCTCGGCCGCCGGAGCGGGCTCGGGAGATCGG
>JBGSOU010000040.1:0-7134 GCA_041739025.1 Hyphomonas sp. | reverse complement strand
CTGCCAGCAGCCATTCCTGCGGCCGCGCTGCCCGGCGCTCCGCACCCGGATGGATCAGGACCACGTCGACCAGCTTCAGCCGCTGCGCCGGCGACGTCTCTTCCGGCATCAGCGGCACCGAGGGGCGGGCATCGCCGCGCGCCAGAACCCAGATCCGGTCCGCCTGCCGTGTCGCCAGCTTGAACCAGGCCGAGTCACCAATCGCGGTGATTAGGATCACCGTATCATTGTTGCGTTCGAGTTCGTCGAAGAAAGCCGCCGGCTTTTCGTCGCCCTGTACTTCGTCGATGATCGCCACCTTCTGGCCAAACCGCATCAACTCCTCACGCAGCGCACGGGCGCGCGAGCGCAGGTCGATGGTCGGGGAGGTGGCGATCAGCGTGTAGACCTTGGGCAGCGTCGTCACACTGCGTTGGCCGGTCCGGCCGAGACGGCGCAGGATGATCCGGATCATGCCCTCGAGCAGTTCCGGTTCGGACCGCCACAGCTTGTTCCACCCGGCCCGCGACAAGGCGAGCACTTCGGAATCGCGAAGCGCGTAGACCGATCCCGTATGCGGCTTGTCATCGGCGACCCCGTCGCCATTCATGTCCACGCCGCCCAGGAACAGGGCCATCTCGCCCACCGGCTCGCCGGGGCGGATGTGGCCCACAAACTCGTTGCCCGCCCCGAAAGCGCCCAGCGAACCCGACACCACGAAATAGATCGAATCGGCCAGCTCTCCCGCCAGGAACAAAGGCTGCCCCGCCGGCAGCGAGAACCACCGCGCCTCCTTGCCCGCAGACTTCATCGCGCGCTGCGAGACGTCCTTGAGCAGCGGAATGTTCTTGAGATCAGAGGTGAAATCGGTCCGCATTGCGCGATCCTTGCGTGTTCTCACGAGTGTTTGAAAGCCGTCCATGCTGCCCGTTTACCATAAATCCGTTACCGAACCGGTGACATCAGCGTGAGCGGCCGCTAATCCTCAGCCAAATCGTTAAGGACAACCGCATGCCTGTTTTGAAATCGGCGCTGGACGTTTCAGGCGCGAAGTTTGCGGCCAATCGGCTGGCCATGCAGGCCCTGCTTGCCGAGCTCGGCGCCAGGACCGCTGAAGCGGCACTCGGCGGTCCGGAAGTGTCGCGCAAACGCCATGCGGAACGCGGCAAACTGCTCCCGCGCGAGCGCGTCGAACGCCTGATTGATCCCGGCAGCGCCTTTCTGGAAATCGGTGCCCTTGCGGCCAACGGCATGTATGACGACGAGGCCCCCGGCGCCGGCCTGATCACCGGCATCGGCCGTGTCGAGGGCCGCGAATGCGTGATCGTCTGCAATGACGCGACCGTCAAAGGCGGCGCCTATTTTCCCGTCACCGTGAAGAAGCACCTGCGCGCCCAGGAGATCGCGATGGAGAACCATCTCCCGTGCATCTACCTTGTCGACAGCGGCGGCGCGAACCTGCCGCACCAGTCGGAAGTCTTCCCCGACCGCGAGCATTTCGGCCGCATCTTCTACAACCAGGCCCAGATGAGCGCGAAGGGCATCCCCCAGATCGCCGCCGTGATGGGTAGCTGCACCGCCGGCGGCGCCTATGTGCCCGCCATGTCGGATGAAACCATCATCGTGCGCAGGCAAGGCACCATCTTTCTTGGCGGCCCGCCGCTGGTGAAGGCCGCCACCGGTGAAGTCATCTCGGCGGAAGACCTGGGCGGCGCCGACGTACACGCCCGCCGCTCCGGCGTGGCCGACCATTACGCCGCCCACGATTCCCACGCGCTCGCCATCGTGCGCTCCATCATCCGCACCCTGAACAAACCCAAGCCGGTCCCGTTCGAGCTGACCGAACCGATGGCGCCGCTGTATGATCCGGCCGAACTCCACGGCCTCGTCCCCCGGGATGTGCGCGAGCCCTATGACGCGCGCGAAGTCATCGCCCGCCTCGTCGACGGATCGGACTTCCACGAGTTCAAGCAGCTCTATGGTGAAACCCTCGTCTGCGGCTTCGCGCGCCTCTACGGCATGCCGGTGGCCATCCTCGCGAACAATGGCATCCTCTTCTCCGAGAGCGCCCAGAAGGCGGCCCACTTCATTGAGCTGGCCGATCAGCGCCGCATTCCGCTCGTCTTCCTGCAGAACATCACCGGCTTCATGGTCGGGTCGAAATACGAAGCCGGCGGCATCGCCAAGGACGGCGCCAAGATGGTCACCGCCGTCGCCACCGCCAGCGTGCCCAAGTTCACCGTCGTCACCGGCGGCAGCTACGGCGCAGGCAATTACGGCATGTGCGGGCGCGCCTATTCGCCCCGCTTCCTCTTCATGTGGCCGAACGCGCGCATCTCCGTGATGGGCGGCGAGCAGGCCGCCTCCGTCCTCGCGACCGTCAAGCGCGAAGGCATCGAGCGCAAGGGCGGCGCCTGGAGCGCCGAGGAGGAGCAGGCCTTCAAACAGCCGATCCGAGACCTCTACGAAGCCGAAGGCAACCCCTACTTCTCCACAGCCCGCCTCTGGGACGACGGCATCATCGACCCCGCCGATACCCGCCGCGTCCTGGGCCTCGCGCTGTCCGCCAGCCTCAATGCGCCGTTTGGCGAACGCGGCTTTGGCCTGTTCCGGATGTGATTGTGTTGGCGCGCCGCTAGTGGTATGACTGGGTCATACCACTAGGAGCGGCCGATGACCGTCAAAACCTCGATTTCGTTGACCGACCAGCTGCATGAAAAAGCCATGCAGCTGGTGCAGGCTGGTGCCTACCCGCATCTGAGCGCCCTGGTTCAGCAAGCCATGCGCGATTTGCTTTCGGCCGAAGCCGAACGGGAAGCGCGGCTGCAGGCGCTTCGGGGCGAACTTGCGATCCGCGCTGAAGGCGAATTTCTGGATGCGGGGGAATTTGAAGAAGCCACAGACCAGATGTTCGCGGACCTTCTCGCCACGCCCGGCGCCTCGTGAGCTTGCCGGCTTTTAGTGTCCGTTTCGCGCGGGCGGCCATCAACGACCTTCGCGTCATTGGGCGGCATCTGGAGCGTACGACAGGCGATATCGCCGGTGCCGTTCGTCGCACCCGCGAAATCCGGACTTTCGCCATGTCCATTGGCGCATTGCCCTATCAGGGAATGCGCCGGGACGACGTAAGGCCGGGTTTGCGAACGGCTGCAACCGGGCGGGCGGTCATCGCTTTTGATGTCGAGGAAAAGGCTCGGTCCGTTCGTATCCTGGGCATCTTCTACGGAGGACAAGACTACGAGACCGTTCTCGCGGCGCGCCTTGCTCCGGGGGCTGACTAGATTGGTGAGCTTCGCAAGCCCTGGCGCTGCGGGTTCTCTTCGAGTTTCTTGAGGTCGGCCATAACAATGTTCTTTGCTTCTGGGCGCTCAACGCCCGGGCCCGCGGCCGGGTTCCATTCTTTCTTTCGGCGGGCGCGCCGTCCTAGGTAATTGTCCCGGCTTACCGCTCTTGCAGAGTGGGTTAGAAGTCACAGGCAATTGTTCCATGAGGCCCGTTCCATGAGCCGCAACATCTGCATCATCGATGGCCATCCGGACGGAGATCCCTACCGGCTCATCCATTCGCTCGCCAATGCCTATGCCGAAGGCGCCGTCGCCGCCGGGCACAAGGTGACCCGCATCAAGGTCAGCGCGCTGGACTTTCCGCTTCTGGACAGCATTGCAGACTTCGAAACCCCGCCGCCCGAGCCCGTGCTCAGCGAACGCAACAAGATCGCGGCGGCCGATCATGTGGTCATCCTGTTCCCGCTCTGGCTGGGCGGCATGCCGGCCAAGCTGCGCGGCTTCTTCGAACAGGCGGCGCGCGCTTCGTTCTTCCTCGGCCTCGCGAAGGACGGCGCCCACTGGCCGGCAAGGATGATGGAGGGAAAATCCGCCCACACCATGATAACGATGGGGATGCCTGGCCTCATCTACCGTTTCGGAATGGACGCCGGCAGCCTGAAGGCGCTGGAGCGCAGCGTGCTTGGCCTGTCCGGCTTCAAGCCGCTGAAACATACGATCCTCGGCGGCATGGGCGATGTATCGCCCGAACGCTATGCGCAGCTGTGCGAGGAGATGCGCGCCTTCGGCCGGGACGCCGCCTGACCAATCCGCACAAGGATCAAGTGGCGCGCCGCATTGCCGCCACATCTTTGCCCTGATGATGTAAAGTGTGTCGTGAACGGATTGTCACACCCCTATCGGCGATTTCCCGCTAAAGTGTGGTTGCCGCGACACACCTGCGGCGAAACCCACGGAGTACGACATGAAACGCACATCGATCCTTGTGGCTGGTTTGTTCACCACCGCGCTGGCGGCGACTGCGGGCGAAATGCCTGGACTTCCGTCCTACGACACGAACGGCGATGCCCAGATCAGCAAAGCCGAATTCATCACCGCCAAGACCGCTGACGGCAAGCTCAGCGAAGAACAGGCCGAAGAAAAAATCATCAAGGCCGACACCGACGCGAACGGCTATCTGAGCCAGGCGGAGTATGATGCCGCCCTCAAGGCCTGGAAAGCCGCCAAGGCCAAGGCCTCGCCGGGCAACCCGTAAACCGGGCCGGCCTGATCCAACCTGCGGCCTTCGCATTTCCGTGCGAAGGCCGCTTCGGTTTGAGCGCACTTCGTTGAACGCCCGCCTTGCGCCAACCGGGCCACTACCGCAATGTGGCTGAAAACACGTCTTCCTGAGAGGAACACCGCCATGCGCGACGCCGATTACGACCTCATCAAGCTCGATGTCACCCGCGCAGGGGTCGCCATCGTCACGCTGCACCGGCCCGAGGTCCACAATGCGTTCAACGCCGAGCTGATCGCCGAGCTAACCGATGTCTTCGCGATGATTTCAGACCAGCCCGGCATCCGCATGATGATCCTGCGGGGGGAGGGCAAGTCCTTCTCCGCCGGCGCCGATCTCGAATGGATGAAGCTCGCCGCAACCCACACGCGCGAAGACAATGAAACCGACGCCCTGCGCCTCGCCGAGATGCTGCAGCGCCTTTACGAAATGCCGCAAATGACGCTCGCCCTCGTCCAGGGTTCCGCGATGGGCGGCGGCGCCGGCCTGATTGCGGCCTGCGATGTCGCGATTGCGATGGCGAACACGCAGTTCCGCTTCTCCGAAGTCCGCCTGGGCCTCACCCCCGCCACGATCAGCCCCTTCGTGATCGAAGCCATTGGTCCGCGCTGGGCCCGCGCCCTGTTCGTCACCGGCGAATCCTTCGACGCCGCCTACGCGCACAAGATCGGCCTCGTCCAGTATGTTGCTCAGACTGCGGATGAAATGGCCGAGCTGGAAGAACACGTCGCCCGTCTCGTCTTCGCCGCCGCGCCCGGCGCCGTCGCGGATTCCAAACGGCTCGTACGCGATTTCGCTGGCAAGCCGATCGACCGCGAAGTCAGCCACAAGACGGCACGCCGCATCGCTGCGCGCCGCACGTCAGATGAAGGCAAGGAAGGCATCAGCGCGTTCCTCGAAAAGCGCGAGCCCAGCTGGAAAAATTAGGTCCGGCGCGCCGCTACTCCGGCGGCGGGGGCAGGGGAATGCCCCAGCCCGCCAGGGTCTGGTAGACCGCGTCCACGGGGTTGATCCCCGTCAGCCCTTCGATGGGGTCGCGGAAAATGTAGACCACCAGGCCCAGCATGATGACATACACGATGAACTGCATCACGGATTTCAGGATGAAGGCCCCTGCGCTGAACGTGATCATGCCCACGGCGCCGAGAATCAGTGCGCCCTGGATCGGCGGCATGCTTTCCGCGATGGCGTAGTTGTAGCCGAAATAGGCTCCCAGTCCGCCGCCCACGATTCCGGCAAGGCCGGCCAGTTGAACACCTGAATTGTAAGCCATCGGATCCCCCGTTGGTTGCTGACCCTCCTTGCTTACGCCATCCGGCGGGCCTCACAAAGCCTCAAAATCAAGCCGGGCCGCACATGCGCCCGCCTTGTTTGCGCCGTCAAATCCGTCGATCCCTTGCGGCCATGACCCAGCCAGACACCGCTCCCGCCCGTTTGCGCGCCCGCCTGCACGCAGCGCGCGAATCCCTCCGCGCCCGCTGGGTGAAGGGGCCCTGGTCACTGGGCCTGTTCGAATTCGTCAGCTTCGGCATCAAGCAGGCCTGGGCCTGCCTGTTTGGCGGCGTCATGCTCGCGCTGCTCCTGCTGACGCATCTCTTCTATCCGGATGGGGCCGCCCTCTCGCGCTATGACTTCCTCGTCCTCGCCGCGCTCGCCCTGCAAGCGCTCCTGCTGCTCTCCGGCCTCGAAACCTGGGAAGAGGCGCGCGTCATCCTTGTGTTCCACATCGTCGGCACCATCATGGAGCTGTTCAAGACCGCCCATGGCAGCTGGATCTACCCCGAGGACAGTGTCCTGCGCCTCGGCGCCGTGCCGCTCTTCTCCGGCTTCATGTACGCCGCCGTCGGCTCCTACCTCGCCCGCGTCTGGCGTATCTTCGAATTCCGGTTCGACCGGTTCCCGCCGCTCTGGCTGCAGGGCGTTCTTGCCGCCGCGATCTACGTGAACTTCTTCGCCCACCACTGGCTGCCGGACATCCGCCTCGGCCTCTTCGCCGCCACCGCGCTGATCTACCTGCGCACCGTCGTCTGGTTCCGTCCGGACCGGGTCCACCGCCCGATGCCGCTGCTTGTCGGCTTTCTCCTCGTCGCCATCTTCATCTGGTTTGCCGAAAACCTCGGCACCTTCGCCCGCGCCTGGGCCTATCCCGGCCAGGAAGATGGCTGGGAGATGGTGTCTTTATCCAAGCTCGGATCATGGTATCTGCTGATGATCATCAGTTTCGTCCTGGTCGCCACCGTGCACCGGGCGCCGGGAGGCCAGAAAATTGACAATCACGAAACTCCTCGTCGCGAACCGGGGTGAGATCGCTGTCCGGATCTTCCGGACCTGCCGCCGCCTCGGCATCGAAACCGTCGCTGTCTATTCCGATGCCGATCGCGCCGCGATGCACGTGCGCGAGGCCGATGAAGCCGTCCACATCGGCGCCGCCCCAGCCGCCGAAAGCTACCTGCTCACAGAGGCCATCCTCACCGCTGCGGCGACAACCGGTGCGGACGCCATCCACCCCGGCTATGGCTTCCTGTCGGAAAACGCCGCCTTTGCCGAGGCCGTCATTGCCGCCGGCCTCGCCTGGGTCGGCCCGCCGCCTGC
>JBGSOU010000369.1:0-2545 GCA_041739025.1 Hyphomonas sp. | reverse complement strand
TCGCGCCGAAGCCGTGCAGCCGGCGGCTTGAGGCCAGGCGCGCCGGGCACCGATGCCTCATCGACTTCAACAAAGTCTAGCTCCGGGCCCTCGGCTTCTGGCCCGGCGCCGCGCCGCAGAACGAGCGCCGTGTGAGCTGCGGCAAAGGTGCGGCGATCCGGCTTTTCGGAATATCCGCCTTCAACGCCGTCTGCTCCAGTCATTTCGGCCACCTCGAGCGCTGAGTGTTGCGAAGCGAGGACGAGACCCGAAGGATCCGCAGCCGATGCGGCGAGGTCGACGGGATGCGCCGCGAGAAGAATGACCGGCTGAAGATCCGGGTTCGGATGATTGCCGGCGCCTTCGGCCTGCAAGGCGGCAAACTTCAGGTGCGTCGCCATAGGCGGCGCCAGGGGTTCCTGGAGCGAGGCTTCATAGAGACGCACGCCTTCAAAGAGGTCGGGCTCGCGAGCAGGGTTCATCTGGATCAAAGGCGCGGCTGCAGCCGGGGCGCCAAAGCGCGCCGCAAACACTTTTGCCTCTGCCATCAGGCCCGGAACGGACGTTTTCAGGCCCTTGAACGCCGCCGCGAGTTCTCGCAAGGCGGCCTCCATTTGCGCCGTCTGATCCTCGACCCCGGCCGGCGGGGTGAGCGCGGCATATTGGGCGACCGGAGCCTCTTTTGCGGACGCATAGGCGAGGTAGGTCGGCGACTCGCTCGCCTTGCGCAGCGGGGCGCCGGACGACAGGCTCGCCATGATCGCGCGGGGCGGCGGCACGTCGGCCGGATCGACACCCGCCCGCTCGTCGGACAGGAAGCTTCCACCCGGATGATCCATGGCCCAGCCATTGGCGTGCGCCATCTCGTGGCAAAGGGTGCGCGCATACCAGCCGCCTTTGAGCTGCATGCACGGATTTGGCAGGACGATACGTTCCGGCGTCACGCAGGACCGAAGCCCCTCTTCGGCGCCATCCGTGACGACTGCGCCGAGCAAGGCGCAGTGCTGAGAAACCGAAGCCGGATGAACGAATTCGACCTTGAACGCATTGTCGCGCTCGACGGGCGCTTCGGCGGTCTGGACACTGGACGCGCGTCCTGCCGAAAGACTTGCGTTCCAGACGAAGGGCGCCAGGGAATCCTTGAGCGCCTTGACCTCATTGCGCGCCGTGCAGACGAGTTCGGCATAGGCGCCGCCCGTGAACGTGGCGCAGGCATCCGGCATGGTCACAAGCTTGCCATTGCCGCAGGCCATCGCATGGAAGACCGGTAGGCCGTAGAAGGCAGTGCCGCGTTCGGCGCAGCGGATCCCGACCACAGCCGGCGAGAGAAACTCGACCTCGACCGCATTGTCCGACCGGAAATAGGTCGGCGGGTTCTTGATCGGCTCCAGCGGCGCGACACTGACGCAGCCTGCAAGGCCGAAGAGGCTTGCCGCGAGAAGGACGACCCGCGCCTTCCGGTTGTGTTTGTCTTGAGGTACCACGCCAACATCTCCCGGCATTTAGCCCATTCAGATGTTGCCCTTCTACCACAGCCAGAATAACCCGCCGTTCCGTGCACGGAAGGGTTTTTTCAGAATCCATTTATCTCTGGTTAACCACCGGATCGCCGCTGGCGAGGCTCATTCAGGACTGTATCGGGCGCCATCACGCGGGCGGGATCATCTCCGATCAAAGGGTAGTTACCGGCCCGTTCACAAGGCTTATGGGGGAGCCTCAGGCGCCCGAGACGACACCCAAATCGGACGCGGAACAATCAACCTGAAGCGCCCCCAATCCTCGGGCGACCGCGCGTGATCCGAAGATGAAGTGATCGAAAACACAACGTTTCTGCAGGCGTGGGCGCAGGTCGCCCACCTAACCTTTGCGCCGCGCGGCGGGCAGCCCCTTGGCCTCCTCCTGAAGCCGCGCGAGCCGTTCCTTGCAGGACGCATCGGCAATCTCCAGAAGACGCGCGATGCGCTCTGCCTGCCATTTCAGGATTTCGGGCGTCGTCTCGTAAGCTGGAGAGTAGCGTGCCTCGACATACGCCCGGCGCAACAGCTCGAAGTACCGCTTGTAGGGCTTTTGCTCGGGCCCCCACGCCTCCGAGAGCCGCGGATCAATTGCCTCGCACTTCTGGCGAAGTTTGCCGAGGTGGTGCGTCGCCGGTGCGTAAAGTGTCACCGTCAGGAGCAGCATACGGTAAATCGCTTCTGCTGCCTGATGAAGCTGGAAGGCCGCTATGTTTCTTGACACATCTGTCTTGCCATCGAGTGATCTCCCCACACTCAAGAATGTTTCGGCGTATCTTCTCCAGTTGTCGAAATAGCCTTGAGAAATCTGGTATGCTTTAGAAGCGTCCGGCTCTGAAGGCTTGATGAGCTTTCGGGCTTCCCGTTCAGTGGTGCCCTGCCGGTCGCTATCAAACAGAAGCACGCCCTGGTTAGGGTCCGGACCCATAAACAGGATTCCTGACAAGGGCGGATCATGATTCACTGCCTCCGTTTCAGGAGGCAAGTGGCAATGTCTGATTTCTTTTGGTTTTCTGATGAGCAATGGGCGCGGATCGAGCCGCTTCTGCCGA
>JBGSOU010000363.1:0-1515 GCA_041739025.1 Hyphomonas sp. | reverse complement strand
GCGGCACGATGCGGCTGACCGTGCCTTCCCGGGCCGTGGAGACCAGCGCCGTGATGCCGATGCCGCCTTCGGAGGCGCGTGCGCCGCGCAGGAAGTCGGTCAGGCCGCCGGTGCCCGAAACCTGCCGGCCACTGATGAATTCGGCGTTGGCCTGGCCGAACAGGTCCACCTCAAGCACGGAATTGATGGCGGCAAAGCGCGGCAATGCCGCGAGGCGTGCAAGGGCGTGGGTTTCGCTGACCGGCAGGAAACGGACGCGTGTTTCCCGGGCGAGGCGCGTGTAGAGCGCGGCGGTGCCGACCGCAACGCCGGTGGTGACCTGCAGGCCGGGATCGGCGTCGAGCATGCCCATCACAGGGTCGGAGATGATGCCCGAATGGATGGCGAGCCCCTTGCGTCCGGCCAGTTCGGTCAGCACGGCCTGCTGCACGTTGCCGATTCCGAATTGCAGGGTAGCGCCTTCGGGCAGGCAACCGGCGATGTGACGGGCAATGGTGCTGAAGGCCGGCGCGAGCGGCGCAGGCGGCACGCTGACCAGCGCTCGCGACTCCTCCGCAACAAGATGAAAGCGCGACAGCGGAACTTTCGGGCTGTGGGGCGGCGCAGGCATCTGCGGATTGATCAGGGCAAGGACGGGCACCTCGGGGCGCGACAGGATCAGCGGGCCGAAATCCGGGCTGACGCCGAGGCTCACATTGCCGCCGGCATCCGGCGGGGAGACCAGCATCAGGGCGCCGTCCATCGGGGTGCGGGCCAGCCAGTCCCAGGAACTGGAATAGGCGAGGGGAAGGATGCGGGTACGCCCTGCCTCGAAGGAGGCGCGCAGGGCCGGGGCGAGAAAGGTGGTCTCGGCTTCGGCTTCCGGGTGCAGGCCCGCCCAGTCTGTCTGGTTGAGGCCGGGCACCCATTGGCCCAGGAAAGTCAGGCCGGCAGCGAGGCCCGGCGCGTCGCGGAAGGCTTCGGCGAAGCCCAGGGGCTCCCCGCTGCAGCCGCCCACATAGAGGCGCGCGCGCGCGGGCAGCCGGCCGCGAAACCGGTGCAGCGCTTCGGCCGGGGTGAGGACGGTCATTTCACTTTCCAGTCCGGACGCCGTTTCGCAAGGAAGGCGCTGACGCCTTCGGCAAAGTCCGGATTGGCAAAGCCTTCCAGAAAGAGCGCCTCGGCCTCGGGCGTGCGGGCGGCCGCGTCATTGCGAAAGCCGCGCAGCATTTTCTTGGTGGCGCGCACCGACCATTGCGAGACGGCGGAAATCTCCTGCGCCAGTTCACGGGCAGCCGGAAGGATCGACGCGGCCTCGACGACTTCGTCGACGAGGCCCATGTTCTGGGCGTCGGCAGCCGAGAAGATGCGGCCAGTATACAGCAGGCGTTTGGCGGTGGCGGCGCCGACCAGGCCTGCCAGGCGCAGCATGTCCTCCGGGGGATAGACCAGCCCGAGCTTGGCGGGGGTGACGCCGAACGTCGCCGCCGTGGTTGCCATCCTGAGGTCAGCGGCCACGGCGAGGCTGACCCCGCC
>JBGSOU010000360.1:0-1844 GCA_041739025.1 Hyphomonas sp. | reverse complement strand
GCCACCTCCGCAGCTGCCTTGTTGCCGCCTGGCGCTGAAGGGATCGACCTGTCGCACCATAACGGGCCGGTCGACTGGGCCCGGCTTGGCACAGAGCCGTTCGAATTCGTGTACCTGAAAGCGACCGAAGGCAGCGATCACATCGACCCCGAATTCCAGACGAACTGGCAGGCGGCCACGCGGCTTGGCTGGCAGGCCGGTGCCTATCATTTCTTCCTGCTGTGCCGCGAGGGCGCCCCGCAGGCCGAGAATTTCATCCGGCAGGTCGAAGTGCGCCCCGGCACCCTGCCGCCGGCCATCGACCTCGAACAGGCCCATAACTGCCAACCGCTCGGCGGGCGCGAAGCGGTGCTGGACGAGATCCGGATCTTCCTCGGCGCGCTGGAGGCAGAGTATGGCGCGGCGCCGGTGATCTACACGACACCCACTTTTCATGCGGAGTGGCTGGCCGGGGAGGGCTTCGAGCATCACCCCCTCTGGATCCGCTCGCTGGACGGCCCGCCCGGCCTGCCGCATGCGATCTGGCAGTATTCCATGAAGGGCAAGGCCGCAGGCGTCCGCGGCCCGGTCGATCTCAACCGCGCCGCAGACTAGATCGGCTTGCCCATTCGAGCGCCGGGCACGTCAATGCCATCCACGGACGCGCTGATGATGTTCTCGATCAGCAGATACCCGCAGGCGCGGTTGAGCGGCTGGCCGGCCTGGGTCGCCATCAGTTCGACGCGCGTGAAGCCGGCTTCGCGCGCGGCGCCTTCGCAGATGGCCAGCACATGGCGGCCAAGTCCGCGGCGCACGAACGCCGGGTGGGTGTACATCGCGCGGATGCGCGCCGCATCTTCTCCCATCTTGAGCAGCGCAGCATTGCGCTGCGCGGTCGAATGATCGCCGCCATAGAGGGTGGCACGCCGGCTCCAGCCGCCACAAGCGGCGAGGCGTCCGCTCGCCGTTTCATGCACGACAAAATAGGTCTCATCCGCGATCAGCTGGCGGTCGAGCCCCATGATGCTGCGGGCAACGATGATCTGGGCTTCCGACAAAAAGCCGCGCTGAAGTTCACCGATTGCGGTGTCCATCAGCGCGGCGATTTCGTCTGCGTCCGCCTCGGTGGCCAGACGATGCGTGAAGCCCTCAAGCAAGGGCTCCGGCATGGCTAGTTGCGGCTCTTGTCGACGAGGCGGTCATTCTTCGCCCAGTGCATCATGCCGCGCAGTTTCTCGCCGATCGCTTCGATGTCGTGCGAGGCCATCCGCTGGCGCATGGCGTGGAAGCCCGGCGCGCCGGCCTGGTTTTCCAGAACCCAGTTGCGCGCGAAGGTGCCGTTCTGGATGTCTTCGAGAACCTTCTTCATTTCCTTCTTCGTCTCGGAGTTCACGATGCGCGGGCCGGTGACGTATTCTCCGTACTCGGCCGTGTTCGAGATCGAGTAGTTCATGTTGGCGATGCCGCCTTCATAGATCAGGTCGACGATCAGCTTGGTCTCATGGAGGCATTCGAAGTACGCCATCTCTGGCGCATATCCGGCCTCGACCAGCGTTTCGTAACCGGCCTTGATCAGCTCGACGATGCCGCCGCAGAGCACGGCCTGTTCGCCGAAGAGATCGGTTTCGGTCTCTTCGCGGAAGGAGGTCTGGATGACGCCGGCGCGCGTATTGCCGATGGCTTTGGAATAGGACAGGGCCACAGCCTGCGCGGTGCCGGTGGCGTCCTGGTGGATGGCGATCAGGCCCGGCAGGCCGAAGCCCATCTGGTACTGCGCGCGTAGCGTATGGCCCGGGCCCTTCGGCGCCGACAGCGACACGTCGACGTCTGCCCGCGGACGGATCAGGTTATAGTGGATGTTGAAG
>JBGSOU010000302.1:0-1979 GCA_041739025.1 Hyphomonas sp. | reverse complement strand
TTGTGATTGCGCAGGCCGAACGTGCCTGGCGCAAGGACACTGGCGGGGACTTTGCGCTCACCATGGCCGCGCTCGACAAGGGCCTGCGCCGCGCCGAGGACCGCCTCGGCCAATTCCGCCGCTTCACCGGCCGCCGCCCGGATACGCCGTCTACAGAGGAAAAACCCGCATGAGCCGTCCCGGACTCGACACCCACCCACTTGAACTGAAGGCCGACTGGTTCAACACCCTGTTCGCCGAGATGGGCATTGATGCCGAGGTGCGCAGCTTCACCGCGAAGTCCATCGGCACCGGCCAGATCGGCGAGAACGTGCGCTTCGTGTTCGACTATGCCCGCGCCGGGGCGAATGCGCCGAAAACGCTGGTGGGGAAATTTCCTTCCGGCAACGAGATGAGCATCGCCACGGCCAGGATGCTGAACCATTACAAGCGGGAGGTGATGTTCTATCGCACCTTCCCAAAAGTTGCGGGCCGCATCACGCCGGACGCGCTCTATACCGATTATGACGAGGCCACCAACCGCTTTGCCCTGATCATGGAAGACATGGCGCCGTCCGAACAGGGCGACCAGCTGAAGGGGTGCGGCGTCGAGGATGCGCGCCTCGCCATGGAAGCGGCGGCCGTGCTGCATGCCGCGCACTGGGAAGATCCGGTTCTGGACGAGCATGACTGGCTGCAGGGTTCTGCCAAGGCGCCGCCGCCGGGCCTCAGCCCCGACCAGGTCGCCGGCCTCTGGACCGGATTCAAGGCGCGCTATGCCGACCATATCAACGCCGAGCAGATCGAAGTGGGCGACGCCTATGCCGCCAGCCTGCCCAAATGGGGCGAGATGTACCAGGGCCCGTTTGCCTTGACGCATTCCGACTACCGGCTCGACAACATGCTGTTCGGCAAGCCCGGCGCGAAGAAGCCGCTCGCCGTGGTCGACTGGCAGACCGCCGGCAAGGGCGCGCCCGCCAATGACGTCGCCTACTTCATCGGCGCCGGCCTGACGCGCGAAGACCGCCCGAAGCATGAGCAGGCCTTGCTGCGCCACTATCACGACTGCCTGAAGGCGGAAGGGATCACGAGCTACAGTTTCGAAGATCTGTACACGCATTACCGGTGGTTCGCGTTCTACGGAATCTCGGTCGCGTTCGCGGCCGCGATGATCGTCAAGCAGACCGAACGCGGCGACGAGATGTTCCTGACCATGCTGCGCCGCCACTGCGCCCAGGTCCGCGACAACAACGCGCTGGACTTGCTGAAGGAACTGGCCTGATCCGTTGGTGCGACGCCGTCCTGCCTGAGGCGGCTACCGCAGCGGGGCGGGGCGGGCCAATGGCAGGCTGACCCGCACGATCAAGCCGCCGCCCGGCCGGTCAAGAAGCGATATCTGTCCGCCCTGGCGCTGGATCAGCGTCTCGGCGATCGCAAGGCCAAGGCCGGCGCCCTCGTTCGCCCGGTTGCGGGACGTGTCGCGGCGGAAGAAGGGCTCGAAGACGCGGCGCTTGTCTTCGTCCGGAATGCCGGGACCGCGATCGGCGATGCAGATGACCGCTTCACCCGGCGCCTGCGACAGGCTGAGTTCAGCCTTGCCGGCATACTTGATGGCATTGGCGACAATATTGACGATGGCGCGTTCCAGCCGGCCCGGATTGACTTCAACGATCCGGGGGGCTGCGCCCATCTCGGTGATCTCGAGCCGCCCGCCGTCAAACTGTCCGGAGCCGGCCAGCTTCTGCAGCCAGGCGCCGAGGTCGATCCGTTCCTGGCCGCTGGCCAGCGTATTGTCGGCCTCGGCCAGCGCCAGCGTGTCGTCCAGCAGCTCCTGGATTTCATTGATGGCCCGCTCCGCCGCCTCCCGGCTGGCCGCGTCCAGCGGTTCGATGCGCAGGCGTAGCCGGGTCAGGTAGGTTCGCACATCGTGCGACATCGCGGACATCACCAGGGCGCGGCCCGCCATCAGCCGGGCCACCCGCTCCTGCAGGTCGTTGAAG
>JBGSOU010000269.1:0-6763 GCA_041739025.1 Hyphomonas sp. | reverse complement strand
CCTCGGCGCCCGCCTGCTCGCCGCCTGCGAGGAACAGGCGCGCCGCCGCGGGTCGCGCCGCCTCCGTCTGGAGGTGCGTTCATCAAATAGTTCGGCCACCCGCCTTTACGACGCGGCCGGTTATCGCGTAATTGCCCGCCTTGAGTCCTACTATCCGGACGGAGAAGCGGCGCTCAGGATGGAGAAAATTCTCATCGCGCCCTCAGATGGAGCCCCATGACCGATTGGGTCGTGCTCGTGGAATCAGCGAGCGACATTTCGCAGGCCGAAACACCGCACAAGGTGCTGCGTATCTCGGACTATATCTCGAAACCGGCGCTGTTCGCCGGACGCCGCCCCTACATCCTCAATCTGGCCCGCTCCTATGCGTACCAGTCCGAAGGCTATTACGCCTCCCTGCTGGCCGAGGCACGCGGCCACCGGATCAGCCCATCCGTCCAGACCATGATCGAGCTGTCCAAGAAATCCCTCTACAACCACGCCCTCCCTGATCTCGGCGAAACGCTTCAGGACGTGCTCGCCAAGGGCGCCCCCAAGGTCGACACCCTATTCGTTGCCTTCTCGCGCTGCGACATCCCGGCCTATGAGCGCCTTGCCCGCGAAGCCATGGACTGGTTCCGCACCCCGGCGCTCGAAATCGAGTTCGATGCGGAAGCCCCCCACGGCATCGCCCGCATCCGCGCCATGCCGCCGCACAAGCTGAAGGACCAGCGCCGCCAGTTCTTCCTCGACGCGATGGAGGCCTACACCAAGGGCCGGGTGAAAAGCGAAAAGACCCGCACGCCGGCCAAATGGGCCCTCGCCGTGCTGGTCGACCCCAATGAAAAGACGGCGCCCTCCAAGCCCGCCTCGCTCAAGCGATTTGCCGACGTGGCCGAGAAGATGGGCGTCGAGGTCGAGCTGATCGACCCGACCGACCTGCCGAGCCTCGCCGAGTTCGACGCCCTGTTCATCCGCGCGACAACCTCGATCGACAATTTCACCTACCGCTTTGCCCGCCGTGCCGAACAGGAAGGCATGCCCGTGATCGACGACACCCAGTCGATGATCCGCTGCACCAACAAGGTCTATCTCAAGGAAATCCTCGAGAAGGCCGGCTTGCCCATTCCGCTCACGGAGATTGTTGACGAGAAGGCAGACCTCGCCGCGCTGTTCCACCGGCTCGGCTCACCGGTGATCCTGAAAACGCCGGATGGAAGTTTTGGCGTCAACATGGTGAAGGCCCACACACTCGAAGACCTGCAGGCCGGCGCCCGCAAGATGTTCGAGGACACCGCCCTGATCATCGCGCAGGAATTCCGCCCGACGAAGTTCGACTGGCGCATCGGCGTGCTCAATGGCGAGCCGCTTTATGCCTGCCAGTACCGGATGGCCCGGGGCCACTGGCAGACCGTGAAATACAAGGAAGACGGCAAATCCACCGAAGGCGGGTTCACCACGATGCCGGTGGAAGATGCCCCGCCCGATGTCGTCAACGCCGCCGTCCGCGCCGCCCAGTTGATCGGCGACGGGCTCTACGGCGTCGACCTGAAAGAGACCGAACAGGGCGTCATCATCATCGAGATCAACGACAATCCCTCGATCGACCATGACGTCGAAGGCCTCATCCTCAAGGATGAAATCTGGCGCCGGATCATCTCCTGGTTCTCCACCCGCCTCGAACGCCGGATGAACCATTCGGGGTGATCTGCCCCCTATCCCTTCCGCCGCAGCGCCTCGCGGTACGCCCCCGGTGATGTGCCGAACCAGTCGCGGAACGCGCGCATGAACGCCGTCTGGTCGCCATAGCCCAGCAGGCCGGCAATCTCTGCCAGCGTCATCTTTTCCTCGTGCATGTACACTTCAGCCGCTTCCTTGCGCGTCGCTGCCAGAAGCTCCGAGTACGACAATTCCTCCGCCAGCAGCTTCCGGCGCAGCGTGCGCCCGCTCATGCCGAGCAGTTTCGCGGTGTCATCGAGGTTCGGCTTGCCCTGCCGGATCTGTCTGTGCAGGCCGGACATCACCAGCATCCGCAGCGAACTGCCCGCCTTGTAGGCGGCCAGCCGCGCATTCAGCCTGCCGGTCAACAGCTGCACCAGCGCCGGATTGGAGTTGGGCAGCGGGCGGACGACCAGGCCGGCGTCGATCACCATGACATCCTGCCCGGTTCCGTAGCTGACCTGGTCGCTGAACAGCGAGGCGTAGTACGCACAGGTCTCCTCGCCCGGCTGTTGATGCCGGAACTGCACGGCAGCCACGGGGCGCACCTGGTCCCAGAGCAACCACCGCCCGATAGAGGCATAGCCCGCCAGGATCGCCTCGGTCACCCGGCGGAACCGTTCGGCATCGGCAAACGCCGGCTCCAGGACGATGCGCGCCTCCTTGCGGTCAACCTCGAGCCGGGTGCGGGCCGCCTCCTGGGTCAAGGGCTGGTAACGCATGTTGATTTCCAGCGCCTCGCGGATCGTCGAGGCGGCTGCCAGCGCGTAGCCGACGTCAAGGAAAGTCGCGGGCCGGAATTGCATGCCGACGCGCAGCCCGATCGAATCGATCCCCGTCACATCCGCCGCAGCATTCAGCACATCCGCCGTCACCTCAGCCGGAATGCGCTTGTCCGGCAGGTGAATGGCTTCGCGCCCGCCCGGCACAATCCCGTACAGCAGGTCCGCCGGAGCCCCGAGCGCGACCGAACCTTCAATCAGGTTCGCAAGATAGGTCGTCGAAACGGTCGGCACGGCCGTTTAGTCCCCCCGAATACTCAATTGTTTCGAGATCTTCTTCGGATCTCTTTGCAATCAAGGCGCGATTACCACAATTCCGCCAAATTTGGCCCAATTTGACTGTCTGCGTGGCCAGATATGTCAAGACGTATAACTTGTACAAAGTTTAACTGCAATCACGGGACGCACGCGGCAATCCGGACGCCCAGAACTCCGGGGAAATCTTCGCGCTAACGATGATTTCCCCGCAATGAGGGGACGGCATTTGCGGAGCAGATGTCTGAGTTCAGGGACGGGTCGCAAGGGTGCTTGGCGGCGCTGCCGGGTGGGGCAGCGCCGCTTACTTTTTCAGCCGCAGCGAAAAGAGCTTGCGCCCACGGGCGCACTCATTACACCGGGACTCCGGAGCGTAGCGCAGTCTGGTAGCGCATCTGGTTTGGGACCAGAGGGTCGTAGGTTCGAATCCTATCGCTCCGACCATCTCACTGTGTGTGAGATTCCCTGCAATCACTGCAGAATGACCCGTAAATGCAGCCCCTTCACGCTTAGCCCTCCCAGCTCTTCTTTTTGGGTGATCCTGGACAAAGCCGGACAGTTTCCGACGTTCCTTGGTGACTCAGAGCACGACCGGACCAACGCCCTTACCACACAAATTATTTTTTGTGAGGTAGGGGCGTTGAGATATTTACCACACAGTATTATTTTTGTGTGATAAAGGTTTAATTGGACGTATCGCTATGACATTCCGCAGGCATTCTCAGGTTGCCCAAGCTGGCTATCACGACCTCGTCTCACTCCTTCTGGACGAGATCGTCACCGACTTGCGCGGAGCGCCAACCGCCCGGCAAATCAATGGCAGGACGTACTGGTATGACCGCTACCGCATCGGAACCACCATTCATGAAAAGTACCTAGGTGAAGAAAAGCCGGACCTATTGAGCCGTCTGGAGCGGTTCAACGCCCTAAAAGACGAACGCGCCAGCCGCCGGCGCGAACGCGCGCGAATTGTGCGGCTTTTGCGAAGCGAACGGTTTCTGGGGCTGGACGGCGCTAGCGGTAGCCTTATTGCCGCCCTGGCTCGAACCGGCACCTTCAGGCTCGGAGGCGTTCTCGTCGGTACAACCGCTTTCAGACTGTATGAAGGCGAACTGGGCCTACGTTTCACACTCGACCAGACCGCGATGACAAATGACATCGACATCGCAAGCTTTGAAAAACTGTCTCTGGCGCTCGGAGATACCGTTGAACCATCCCTCCATGACGTGCTGAAAGAATTTGATTTCGCACCCATTCCCTCAATCAACAAGAACCGTGTCTGGCGGTGGCGCCAGTCAAGTTCGGAAACAATGATCGAATTCCTGACGCCGTCTTTCGAAGAAGAAGAAGGTGTCAAAGACCTGCCCGCCCTGGGCGTCAGTGCGCAGTCCCTTCACCACCTCAACTTCCTCATCGCCGACCCGATTCATGCCGCGGCAATCTATCGGGACGGTATCCTTATACGTATTCCGAGGCCTGAGAGATTTGCCATTCACAAGCTGATTGTTTCCAGCCGGCGCAAGGATGGCCCTGAAAGTCTGAAAGCCCGGAAGGACCTCTTGCAAGCTGAGCTGCTCATCGAAATCCTCTCGAATGACCGACCAGCTGACTTGGAGGAAGCATACTCAGACGCAATGTCGCGTGGACCTCGCTGGCGCGAGCATATCGAGCACAGCCTTTCCAGATCACCCAGCTCCCGGAAGCATATTGAACGCTCAATCTCCGGATAAGAGCGAGGTTTCGATCAAACTCGACGACCGCTCCCACAAGTCTGTGCAAACGAAAGTTACACCATTCAGAAGAATGGCGATTCGGAGCCACTTCTCGGCGCTTAGAGTTGCGGCGTTCGGGGCACAATCCAGGTGCCAGAACCGCTTCTAGCCAACCCTGAATTCCTTGCCGTGGGCGGGTCCTTGCAGGCACTTGTGAATTCTGCCGGCAAATGCCCGATAAAGTGGAGCGGCAGAAAATGTCGCGCCGTCCCGATAACCTCGCATTGCCGGGCGAAATCCAGCTCCGGATCACTATAACAGTTGCAGGCCGGCTCAAGCCCCGTTATCCCCTGACTGTTGAAACTCAGACGGCGGCTAATTGGTGGCTCGGCGTGTGAGGGGTTGGCAAGCAGTGGCCCAGACGTCGCTTAATGCTCTGTATTTAAAAGGGTCTTGCGAGAGGCTGAAACTACCAGCGGTCTGGTTTGGGACCAGAGGGTCGTAGGTTCGAATACTATCGCTCCGACCAACAAGTCTTGGACGTTCCGGAGAGAGTTCACGCACATGGAAGCGCGCATCTTCAAACCCGCCAAAAGTGCCATGCAATCAGGGCGCGGCAATACGAAGGACTGGGTTCTGGAATTTGTGAACCCGGCCGCCAAACGTCGCCTCGACCCGCTGATGGGCTGGACCGGCATCGATGACATGTCCGGCCAGGTCCGCCTCCACTTTGACACCCGCGAGCAGGCCATTGCCTATGCCGAGCGCGAGGGCCTGAAATTCATGGTCGAAGAGCCGCGCGAAAGAAAGCGCCTCGTGAAATCGTATTCCGAGAATTTCTCGGCCTCGCGCAAACAGCCGTGGACTCACTGAGGCGCCGCGCGCTAGTCCGGGATCAAGACTCCGTAGCTCAGCTGGATAGAGCGCTCGCCTTCTAAGCGAGTGGTCGCAGGTTCAAATCCTGCCGGGGTCGCCAACCCTCCAATGCCTTGACCGCCCTCCCCGCAGGTCCCTGCGCAGCAGGAGGGCTCAAGAGAGCTCTTTCCAAACGCCCGGCCCTAAAACTTGTATCCGCCCGACAACAGCATGGCGTACCGCCCCGGGGTCATCGGCATATAGCGCCGCTCGCCCGGATCGAGGATCCACAGCGGCTCGCTCACCTTCTCCGGATCGAACCCGTCCGCCACAAGTTCCACCTTGCGATACTTGAACGTGCCGGTCGTTTCCGCCTCAGGCTGCACACGGATGAAGATCGGCACGGCATAGGTCGGCAGCTTCGCGTCGAGCGCCGCATAGAGCCCTGCGAAATCCACCTCGCCTTCGACCGTGATCGCCGCCATCCCGGCTTTTCCATCCGTCCCCGGAATGGATACGCCATAGACGTTGGCCGTCTTGATGCCCTCGATCTGGGACATGGCCTCGCCCACTTCATTGGTCGAAACGTTCTCGCCCTTCCAGCGGAAGGTGTCGCCGATCCGGTCGACGAAGTAGATGTAGCCGTCCTTGTCCATCCGCAACAGGTCGCCTGTACGGAACCAGAGGTCGCCCTTTTCGAACACATCGCGCAACAGCTTCTTCTCGGTCGCCGATGCGTCGTTATAACCCTCGAACCGCTGGCGGACATCGTCGCCGATCTGCCCCAGCGCTTCGCCGGCCTCATCGACGCCTGCGCGAATGCACAATCCGTCCGGCCCGCGCACCGGGTGCTCGTTCTCGACATCGAACTTCACGAAGGCAATGTGCTTGAACTGCGATTTCAGCCAGCCGGGGATCCGCCCCACGGCGCCCACCTTGCCATCGAAATTCAGGAAGCTGACATTGCCCTCGGTGGAGCCGTAGAACTCGCACAGGTGCGGAATGTTGAACCGGTCGAGGAAGGCCTGCCACACTTCCGGCCGAAGGCCGTTTCCGAACCCAGTCCGTATACGGTGCGCCCGCTCCTTCGGGTGGGGCGGCGAGTTCAAGAGGTAGCGGCACAGCTCGCCGATATAGACGATGGCGGTGACGCCTTCCGCTGCCGCATCATCCCAGAAGGCGCTCGCCGAGAACTTCCGGCGGATCACCGCCGTTGCGCCCGTCATCAGGGCCTGCCCGATGCCGCACAGTCCGCCCGTGCCGTGATACAGCGGCAGCGTGATGTAGACCTTGTCCTTCGGCGTGATCCGGCACGGCGCAATGAAACTGCGCATCATGCCCTGGGTGCGCGCCTGCGTCAGCCGCGCGGCCTTCGGCATGCCCGTCGTGCCCGAGGTGTAAACATAGAGGCACAGGTCCTTGCCGAGCAGGCCCGCCCGGTGCTTGCGGTCGGGCCGGGCG
>JBGSOU010000254.1:0-2178 GCA_041739025.1 Hyphomonas sp. | reverse complement strand
CGGATGCTCGCCGGCGCCGGCGCGCAGCTTGGCTTCGACATGCTGATCTATTCCCCGGAGGACAATTCGCCGGCCGGGCGCGTTGCGGCCGGGTCCTGGTGCGCGGCCTGGGACGATACCGGCGCGCTGGCCGAGTTTGCCGAAGCCTGCGATGTGGTGACTCTGGAATTCGAGAATGTCCCGGTACAGACGGTGGACCAGGTGGAAGCGGCCGGCACGCCGGTGCGGCCGCGCTCGGCCTCGCTGACCATCTCGCAGGACCGCTATACCGAGAAGACGTTCCTCAACGCGCAAGGCATCACCACCGCGCCGTTCGAACCGGTGGACGGACCGGGCGACATCACTGCCGCACTGGCCGCGCTGGGCGGAAAGGGCGTCTTGAAGACGCGCCGCGAAGGCTATGACGGCAAGGGCCAGGCCTGGATCCGCTCGGCTGAAGAGGCGGAAGCGGCCTGGCACCGGATCGGCGAGGCCCCCGCCATCCTCGAGGCGGCCATCGCCTTCGAATGCGAGATATCGGTGATCGTGGCGCGCGGGCCCGACGGGGACACGCGGACCTGGGCGCCGCCGCGCAACCTTCACAGGGACGGCATCCTGTCGGTCTCGCATGCGCCCTCCGGCCTGCCGAAGGCGATTGAGGACGAGGCGCGCGCCAAGGCGATGAAACTGGCCGAAGCGCTGGACCATGTCGGCGTGCTGGCGCTGGAATTCTTCGTGCTGCCGGACGGCACCTTGCTCGCCAACGAGTTTGCCCCGCGTGTGCACAATTCCGGACACTGGACGCCCGAAGCCTGCCAGACCGGGCAGTTCGAACAACACATCCGCTGCGTGGCCGGCTGGCCGCTCGGCGACACGCACCGGCTGCACGACGCCGAGATGATCAACCTGATCGGCGAGGCCGGGCTGGTCAGCCCGGCGAGCCTCGGCCCCGCTGACACGCTGACCCTCTATGGCAAGCACGAGGCCCGCCCGGGCCGCAAGATGGGCCACATCACCCGCCGCCTCGGCCCCCGAAAGGACTGATCCCATGCGCCTTCCCGTCTCGACCTGGCCGGACATCGAAACCTGGCTGACGAAATCGAAGACCATCATCATACCCATCGGATCGATGGAGCAGCACGGGCCGAACGGCTTCATCGGGACCGATGCGCTGTGCCCCGAGATCATCGCCAACCATGCCGAGAGCCTCGCGCCCGACGACATTCTCATCGGGCCGACCTTCAATGTCGGCTGCGCGCAACATCATCTCGGCTTTCCCGGCACGATCACGCTGCGTCCCTCGACGATGATCGCGGCGATGGCGGACTGGACCGAGAGCCTGATGCGCCACGGCTTCGAGCGGATCTACTGGTTCAACGGGCATGGCGGAAACATCTCCACCATCGAGGCGGCCTTCTCCGAAATCCACGCCCGGCGCAGCTTCGACCCGCGCGGCGCGGACAACCGGCCGGGCGTCAGCCTGAAACGGCGCGACTGGTGGGATTTCAAGGAGGTGATGACCCTCTGCAACCAGCTGTATCCGGTGGGGCATGGCAGCCACGCGACGGCGTCGGAAGTCTCGGTCACCTACTGGGCCTATCCGGACCGCGAACGCCAGCACACCGAGATGAGCCCGAAGATCGCCCCGAACGGCACGATCAGCGACGCGGTCAAGTATCGCCGCGACTTCCCGGATGGCCGCATCGGGTCCGACCCGACGCAGTCGAACGCGGCAGATGGCGAGAAGATCGTGGCGGTGGCGGCCAAGTGCCTGATCGAGGATGCGGCACGGTTCGCAGCCTAAATCCCGCGTAATCTCTCAGCCTGCGCACTGGAACCGGTGGGCCAAGCGGTCTATCAGCTTAGGCCACAAGGTGAGGCACCCCGCAAGGCATGCTGGAAGTCAGAGCGCTCGAGAAATCCTACGGGTCCAAACAGGCCGTGCGCGGCGTGTCGTTCACGGTCGAGACCGGCACCGTGCTGGGCTTTCTGGGCCCGAACGGGGCGGGCAAGTCCACGACGATGCGGATGATTGCGGGCGTTCTGGAGCCGGACGCCGGCGACGCGCTGATCGACGGCAAGTCCATCCTCTCCGACCGGCGCGCCGCGCAGGCCGCCCTCGGCTACCTGCCGGAAGGCGCGCCGCTTTACGAAGACATGACGCCGCCGGAATTCCTGCGCTTCCTGGCCGAAGCGCGG
>JBGSOU010000213.1:0-2095 GCA_041739025.1 Hyphomonas sp. | reverse complement strand
CAGCTTGCGTTCCGGAACAATTGCGGGCGCATCATTGGCCGCCGAGCGGCGCCGGTCGAGCAGGCCGGCGCGCGCCAGATCGGCCGGCAGGCCGGGCCGGCTGAAGTAAAAGCCCTGCAGCTCCGTACAGCCCTGATCGGTCAACAGCCGCGCCTGTTCCTGGCTCTCGATGCCTTCCGCCGTGGTGCGCATGCCCAGCTTCAGCGCGAGGCCCAGCACCGCCTGGATGATCGCCGCGCACTCGTCGCTCGTCTCCATCTGGTCGACAAAGGACTTGTCGATCTTGATCTTGTCGAACGGGAAGGCGCGCAGGTAGCTCAGCGACGAAAAGCCGGTGCCAAAATCATCAAGGGAGACGGTGGCGCCGAGATCCTGAAGCCCGCGCATCACGCCGAGGCTGTCTTCCGCGCCGTCGAACAGTGCCGTTTCCGTAATCTCGAAATCAACGCGCCGGGGATCGACGCCGGTCTGCGCCAGAAGATGTGTCACAACCGTCAGCAGCGAGCGGTTCTTCACCTGCAGCGGCGAAAGGTTGATGGAAATCCGCATCGACGGGTTCCAGGTCGCCGCCTCGCCCAGCGCCTCGCGGATGATCCAGTTGCCGACCGTCCAGATCAGGCCGGTCTGCTCCAGCAGCGGAACGAATTCGACCGGGCTGACAGCCCCGAGCTTGGGATGGTTCCAGCGGATCAGCGTTTCGTACGAGCCCACCCGGCCGGTGCCGGCATCGACAATCGGCTGGTAGTTCAGGCTGAACTCATTGTTTGCAAGCGCGCCGCGCAGGTCTGATTCCATCTGCATGCGGCGCCGCACGGCGTCGTTCATGCCCGGCTCGAACATCCGCGCCGTATCGCGCCCGCCTTCCTTCGCCGCAACGAGGGCCAGATCGGCGAAACGCATCAGGTCCGTGGCATTGTCGGAATGGTCGGGGAACAAGGCGATCCCGATACTGACGGTCGCCTGAACGCTTTCCGCACCCGTCTCCACCGGAACCATCATCCGGTCCTGGATGGTCAGCGCCAGCGCCATCGCCTCGCCGGCGCCAGTGATGTTCTGCTGCAGGATCACGAATTCGTCGCCGCCAAAGCGGGCAATGATGTCGTTGGGGCCCAGCAGCTCCTGGATGCGCTGCGCCGCGGATTTCAGCATCGCGTCGCCGACAACATGTCCGTGTACGTCATTGATGGTCTTGAACCGGTCGAAGTCGAGACAATGCAGGGCAAAGCCCTTGGTCGATCCGCCGAAGGCGCTGACGGCGCCCTGCAGGGCCTCGCGCAGCTTCTCCTGCTTGGGCACGCCCGTCAGGGCGTCATAATGGGCCAGATGGAGAATCCGCTCGTCCGCCAGCCGCTTCTCGGTGATGTCCTTGCCCACGCCGCGATAGCCGTCAAAGTTTCCGGCCTCGTCGAACGCCGGTTTCGCCGAAATCTGCCACCATCCGGTACGCCCCTCGCGGGTCATCGGAACGCAAAGGTCATGAAACGGCTCTCGGGCCGACAGTGACGCCCGAAGGCGTTGCAGGGGCTCGCCCGCTTCCGGGACCGTTTCGTCAAAGAAGCCGAGCAGCGGCATCTGGTCGAGGTCTTCGACCGGAACGCCCGCACGCTCGGACAGGTGTTTCGAAGGCCGCGTCAGCCGGAGGTCCGCGTCCACTTCCCAGAGGCAGTCCGAGGCCGCCTCCTCGAACTCGTTCAGCAGCAGGCTGATCACGTCGCGCTTCTTTTCAAGCTGCACCGTCTGGTCCGACAGTTGCGCCTGTTGGAGCCAGGACCGCACATGGTTGGCAAAGTTCCAGGTCGTCGTGCGGATCATCACCACGGTGAGAATGCCCAGCACGGTCAGCAGCGCGATCTGCTCGGACCCGGTGCCGCTCCGCAACAGGCCGATGGCCATGCCGAACGACAGCGAGGCCACGAACGGAATCGCCGCAGCCGGCAGCGTCGACAGAACATAGGCCGCACCGGTCATCATTCCGGCGCAGATCCACAGGACAATCGCGAGGTCAAAGCCCTGCGTGGCGGGCAGGAACAGGACCGGACAGAGCGACCAGGCGATCCCGAGCGCGGCCGACTCGGCAATCGGCCGGTGCAGGGCC
>JBGSOU010000186.1:0-7239 GCA_041739025.1 Hyphomonas sp. | reverse complement strand
CGGGCAAGCGCGCCGCCGAAATCCTGCGCGCGGCGGCCTTTGCCATCGAGGACGAGCTCGCGGTCCCGGCGGAGCGGACGCATGTCGCTGTTTCCGAGCGGCCGGACGGCTCAGACCTGCGCAGCGTGTTCGCGGTGGATGTTGATGTCATGCAAGGCCTGGTCGGCCTGCTGGACGGTGCCCGCCTCGGGCATTGCGCGATTGTTCCGGAATTGTCGGTCGTTCCCGAGGGCGGGGCGCTGTACGATTTCGGAGACCGGATCCTTGGCAAGGTCGACCAGCGTGCCATTGCGGTCGACGCATCCTGGCCTGCCGATGTCCAAAGCGCGATCTTCAAGACAACGCCTCAGCTGGCCGAGCCTGTGGCCGATCCCCTGCTTCAGCTGGCGCTCTGGGCCGGAGAGGCGTCCGCGCTGACGGATCTCCGGCAAGGTGTTTATGCGAGGGCGGCGAAAACGTCGATCTCCCTCGAAGCCCTGAAGACGCCCGCGATGCTGCTGGCGGCGCTTTCGGTCGCCGGACTTGTCGAGATGGGACTGTCGGTGACGGCGATGAACCGGCTCGATGCCAACCTTCAATCGGTTGCAGAGAGCACCTATCGCCAGGTGTTCGGAGATGACGCGCGCGGTGATCTGTCTGCTGCCGTCAAGGCAAAGCTGGCGGCGGCCCCGGAGATCGACAATGACTTCGTGAGCATGAGCGCCTTGCTGTACGCCGCGCTTGAAACCACACCCGGTGTGGCCGTGACGAGCCTGCGATATGACCGGGACCTCGGAGAGCTGTCGGCGGCGCTGAGCTACCCGGCTTTCGGCGCCGATCTTCAGATCAAGTCTGCGGCGGAGGCTCAGGGCGGCGTTGTCCGCCTGGGCGATACGGGCGTGGAGGATGGCCGTGTTGTCGGTGACGTGACGTTGGAGATGCGGCGATGATGCAATTCTGGACTTTGCGCAGCCCCCGCGAGCGTTTGCTGATCGTCGCGGCTGTGGTGATCGTCGGCCTGTTGCTGCTCTCGACGTCGGTCGTGCGCCCGCTGCGTGCGGCCCATCTGGAGGCCCGCACACATCTGATGGAGGCATCATCGACGCTTGAGCTTGTGGATCAGGCGGCCCAATCGGCCCGCGCCGAGGCCAAGGCGCGCCCGCGCTTGTCGGATGCAGAACTCAGGACGGCGCTTGTGGAACTGGCCCGGCGGCGGGGCATCGAGATTTCGCGCCTCCAGACCCGCGAAGACGGGAACATCGTCTTGCAGATCGAAGCGGCGCCCGCGCCTCTGGTCTTTGCCTGGCTGGTCGAGGCCGAGCAGAGTTTCAACGCGGCGCCGGTGCGCGCCAACATGTCCGAAGACGGCGCCGGTACCGTTCGCGCGTCGGTCGAATTCGAAAGCGGGCAACCGTGATGCGCTCCATTCTCCTCGTGCTCGTGTTTGTCGCATTCGTCATTGGCGGTGTGGTTGCCTTTGCGCCCTTGTCGGTTCTGCTCCGGATGTCCGGCGTCGCCGTCGAAGGGGTGGGCTGGCGCCAGGCAAGGGGGACCGCGTGGAACGGTCAGCTGTCCGGACTGGAACTGCAGGGAAGCCCCGCCGGAAACGTGGAGCTGCAACTTACGCTGCCGTCCGTGCTTTCCGGGCGGGGGCACGACATCGTCTGGTCTGCGCCCTTTGGACACGCGCGCGCCAACGTGCGTGTGCGGCCTGACGGTCTGCACTTTGACGATTTGACCGCGACGGTCGAACCTTCTTCCATCGCGCGGCTTGATCCGCGCATTGCATCACTTGAAGGCACGATCACCGTGCGCGGCGGCGCCGGTATCCTGGACCGGAGAGCCTGCCGGTCCGCCACCGGCGACGTGTCGACGGATCTGGCCCGTCAGGTTGCGCTGCGGTTTGGCCGGGACTGGCCCCTGCTGACTGGTGCCTTGTCGTGCGCTGAAGGCGAGATGGTCGCAGACGTGTCCGGCGAGGCGGCCGATGGAACCCAGATCCGCGCCCGGATCGGCGGGGCGAGGGCCCTGAACGTCCAGGTCAGCAATACAAGTTCAGACGTGGTTGCCGCGCTGCAGTTGGCGGGCTTCACTGCCTCCGCTAAAGGGGCAGAGCTAATTCTGACGGCGCCGACCAAGGAGATCAAACCGTGAAATATTCCTGGCTTTTACTGGCGATTGCCGCAACCGCGCTGGGGGCCTGCGCGACACGCGAAGCCGCGCCCGTTGCCAGCGCGAAACCTGAGGCCGCGTCCGGGGTCATCGACGGCGTCCTCGCGCCCCAGACCCTTGCGCCGGGCGCTTGCGGTCTGTTTCTGTGGACGTCGGATTTGCCATCGCGCTTCGTCTTCTTCATGCGCGCCGGGGAATCGTCTGCGAAAGTCCAGTCTCCGGATGGCCCGGAAGACCTGACGATGGTGCGGCAGGAAGGCAGCCTGATGGGTCAGTTTTCGACGAAAACGGTATTCCAGACTCCTTCGGCTGGAACGGTACGTCTCAGCTTTGCGGCGGGTGAATCGATCGAGGGTGGGCAGCGGATCCAGAACGGACGCCTGGTCTTCCTGAATGCCGACGGCTGGGAAACCATCATGCCGGTCGTCGGGCTTGCAGCATGCGAACCTGCCGGCGAAGACTAACCCGGGCCAATCCTTGACAGAACATTAGCAGGCGCGAGCGAATTGACGCCCGCGCCTGAAATCTATCCAAACCATGATGTGAAAGAGTGACCGCCGAAGCAGAGACAGAGGCGTTCCATGCGCGCAGGTGCATTCCAGATCGATCCGCAGGCGGAAGAGCCGCCGCATGTGCGGGGTTACAATCGCGAGGCGCTGGAGTTTCATCGCGGGCTGGCCAACTACCGTCCCGAGACGATTGAAGAAATCCTGCGCGGCGCTGTTTCGAAGCACCGCGACAGGCCCTTCCTGACGACTGCGCTGCCGAATGGCCTTTCCGCCACGCTGACCTTTGACGAGGCGGAGCAGCAATCGGCAAATCTCGCGCGCTATTTCCGCGAAGTCCTGAAACTTGAGCCGGGCAGTGTGGTTGCTGTTCAGTCGCCGAACTGTATCAGCTATGTGATTTGCCTTCTGGGTATCCTGCGGGCGGGCCTTGTGCTGTCCAACGTCAATCCGCTCTACACTGAAACCGAGACCCGGCGGCAACTGCGCGATAGCAAGGCGCAGGTCCTGATCGGTTCGACATTGTTTGCGAGCACCATTGAAGCGGCCGTGAGCGGCACGAATGTGCGCCATGTCATCTCGGTCTCGCTCACCGATTTCTTCCCGGGACTGAAACGCCAGGCACTCGATTTCATGTTGAACACGGTGAAGCGCATGGCGCGCCCGCTGGCGATCCGTCATGTGACGCTGCGCGAGGCGCTGGAGGTCGGGGCACAGTTTGCTGCCGCCGTGGCGCCGTACACGGACGGCCTTCCCGCCGAACGGGATGCCATCTACCAATATTCGGGAGGAACCACGGGCACCTCGAAAGGCGTGCGCCTGACCGAAGCCGGCCTGATCACCAATATCGACCAGTTCGTGAGCCTCGCGCCGCAGCTTGCCGGTCTGGAAGGCAAGACCATGCTTCTGGCCTTGCCGGTCTATCACGTGTTCGGCCTGTTCGCCTCGGTGATTGCGATGCGCCACGGTGTGCACGTTGTGCTGGCGCCAAGTCCGCGCCCGTTGTCGAACCTCAAGAAAAGCTTCGAGACGTTTCGTCCGGACATCTTTCCGGGCGTGAACTCACTGTTCGCGAAGCTGATGGAAGAGCCGTGGTTCAAGGCCAATCCGCCTCAGCTGGCGCTGACGATTTCCGGTGCGGCGGCGCTTGATCCTGTCGTCGGGCAGCGCTGGTGTGCGATGACCGCGACCGAGGTGATCGAAGGTTACGGGATGACCGAGGCAACGACACTTCTGTCGATCAATCCACCTGACGGGCGAAAACGTCCGGGTACGGCGGGATTGCCGCTTCCGGGCACCGAGATAGCGATCATGGATGAAGCCGGGCGGCCTTGTGAGCCGGGTGAAATCGGCGAGATCTTCGCCAAGGGGCCGCAATTGATGTCAGGCTACCTGTCGCGCCCGGACGAGACGGCCGCGGCGTTCGTGGATGGCTGGATGCGCACGGGCGATATCGGCGTGCTGGAGGCGGACGGTTATCTTCGGATCGTGGACCGCGCCAAGGACATGGTTCTCGTTGGCGGGTTCAACGTGTTTCCAAATGAGGTGGACGAGGTTCTCAATGCCTGTCCGGGGGTGCTGGAAGCTGCGAGTGCCGGTATCAAGGTTGGTCATTCCGAGGAAGAATTGCATGCGTTTGTCGTGCGCCGGGATCCGGCGCTCTCGGCAGGAGACGTGCTGGCGCACTGCGCCGTCCAGCTCACGGGGTACAAGCGTCCGCGCAAGATACACTTTGTGGATGAGCTTCCGAAGTCGCCGATCGGCAAGATTCTGCGCCGGGAGCTGCGTGCAAGGGTACAGGGCGCTTAAGGTGCCGCAACGGAAATAGGCGTAGAGCGCTGAATGTCCGCCCCTTTTTGGGGTGATAACCAATGCTAAACGGCTGGGGCTTAATCGAGACTCGGAAGTCAACTTTTCTGAAGATTCGAGCCCATGATTCACTCCCTGCCGCACTTCGAACAGCAGAAGAACGAGGTGCTCCAGCGGTATCGCATTCTGAACGGGGCTGAGGTCCATTTCGCGGGCCAGATTGCCCAGACGGCCGCGCTTGCGTTCGGCGTTCCCATCGTCCTGGCGTCATTGAATGAACGGTATCGGACCTGGTACAGCTCGGATTTCGGCGTGGACGCCCGGTATGCGGAGCGGCTCGACCAGTTCTGCATGCACGCAAACCTGTCCCAGACGGCGTTCGCGATTCCCGATATCCGGCAGGACCCTCATTTCGCACACGACCCGGTTGTGACCGGTTCGCCGAACGTCGTGTTCTTTGCGGGGGCACCGCTGCGCGATCCCGATGGCAAGCGGTTCGGCACGCTGTGCCTGATCCACAACGTGCCACAGTCGTTTGGCGACGACAAACTCCAGATGCTTCAGAGCTTCGCGGGGATCATGAGCCAGGACATCTGCGTCCGGAGCGCGGCGCGCTATGCGGTCCGTGACCTGATCGAAGCCGAGCACGACAAGTCCGACCTGTTCGACCTCGCGATGACGGATCCGTTGACCAAGGCGCTCAACCGGCGCGCCTTCTACAGGTTTGCAGAGCGTGAAGTGTTGCGGTCCAGCCGGCACGGCAAGCCGCTTTCGACGGTGATGATCGACATCGACCACTTCAAGAAGGTCAACGATGTCCACGGACATGCCGTCGGCGACGAAGTGTTGACGCAGCTTGTGTCCTGCGTGACGCGCAACATTCGCGACGAGGATCTGCTGGGGCGTCTTGGCGGCGAGGAGTTCGCGCTTGTGCTGCCGGAGACCGAGCCGCCAAAAGCTGCGCTTCTGGCAAACCGGTTGCGTGAAGCGGTCTCCAGCCTGACCTTTTCGGGGAAGAATGGAACGTTCGGCGTGTCCATCAGCGCCGGCGTCAGCGAACCTACCTTCCGGGACCTCGACATCTTTGCGGCGCTCGAGCGGGCCGACCAGGCGCTCTATCTGGCCAAGCAGAACGGACGCAACCGAGTCGAACTGGCGCCGCGCCGGATCGACAGTACGGCGCGCGCCGTCGCCTGATCAGTCCGGAATCCGGTTGCGCGTGCCTTTCGCGGCGTCCGTGTCGACCAGCGGTTCATCCGGTGAGATGAGGATGCGCGCCGCTGAACCGTCCGGATCATCGAACTGGCCGGCTCGGACTGCCCAGATGAAGGCGATAAGTCCCGCGAGTCCCATCAGCAGGGCAATGGGAATGAGAATGACAAGTCCGGTCATGTGGCCGTCTTTTCCTTTACGTTCAAACGCAGGGCGTTGAGACAGACGACCGTCGATGACGTCGACATCGCGATGGCGGCGACCAGCGGTGTGGCAAATCCCATCACGGCGATGGGGACGGCGACCAGGTTGTAGGCGGCGGCAAATCCGAAATTCTGCAGCATGGCCGACTTGGCGCCACGCGCGGTACGCACGAGCACCGGCAGCGAGGTGAGACCGTTCGAATACACGGCGTCCGAAGCGGATTGGCTGATGTCAAGCGCGCCGCCCGGGACTGCCGAGGCGTGGGACAACGCCAGCGCGCCGGCATCATTGAGGCCGTCACCGACCATCAGGACGCGGCGGCCTTCAGCCTCGAGCTGGCGCAGACGAGCCACCTTCGCTTGTGGGGAAGCGGCGGCTGTCCAGTGATCCAGGCCGAGCCGCCGCGCCGTTTCTTCCACGGCGCTCGCATGGTCGCCCGACACGATTTCGAAAGTGAGGCCCAGTTTCTGAAGCTGCGCGATGGACGAGATGGCATCCGGCTGGATGTCGTCTTCGAAGCGCAGTTCGATCGGGGGCTGCTCGCCGCGGGCGAAAAAGAGCGAGGCGCCGGTGTGGCCCGAGGCGGTTGCCCCGGTCCAGTCGGCCGAACCGAGACGGCAGGATTCGCCATCGATTTCCGCCTCAAGGCCGAGCCCGGGATGTTCCTTGACGTTTCGGGCGACAGGGCCCGGGCCGGCGATCGCCGTCAAGGCGCGCGACAACGGATGCCGGCTGGCGCGGGCAAGGCGTGCGGCGTCCGCAATGACTGAAGGCGCAAGGTCGGTGGAAGAGAGGCGCGGCGTGCCGAGGGTGAGCGTGCCGGTCTTGTCGAACACGATATGGTCGCAGGCGGCGATCCGTTCGAGGGCGTCGCCGGAGCGCAGGAAAATGCCGTTTCGGAACAACCGGCCCGCCGCCACGACCTGCACAACCGGCGCAGCAAGCGCGAGCGCGCAGGGGCAGGTGATGATGAGGGTGGACACCGCAATGAGGATGGATTCGCGCAGGCCCGTGCCGCTGAGCCACCAGCCGAGGAAGGTCAACAAGGCAGCCGAATGCACGAAAGGCACGTAGAGCGTGACGGCCCGGTCCGCGATGCGGCGATAGGTCGAACGCTTCTGCTCGCCCGCTTCCAGCATGCGGCCGATATCCGATAGAAGGGAGTCGGCGGCGGCAGCGGTCGCGCGGCCGGTCAGCGGGTGGGTGAGGTTGATGGCGCCCGCCAGCATTTGCGATCCCGGAGCGGCGCAGCGCGGCAGGCTCTCGCCCGAGACGAGGCTCTCATCGACTTCGGACGTGCCCTCTTCGATGACCATGTCGACGACGGCGCGCTCACCGGGGGCGAGCAGAATCCGGT
>JBGSOU010000174.1:0-6449 GCA_041739025.1 Hyphomonas sp. | reverse complement strand
GGCGCCAGCCGGGCCTGCATCGCCTGCGGCGGCGCCTCCGGCCGTTTGCAGGCCTCGCACAGCAGGCGCACGAGGCGCTGGGCCGAAATGGCGTTCACCGTGCTCGCAACGAGATAATCCTCGATCCCCATCTCGAGCAGGCGGGTGACCGTGGCCGGGGCGTTGTTGGTGTGGATGGTCGACAGGACCATGTGGCCGGTCAGCGCCGCTTCCACCGCAATCGACGCCGATTCAAGGTCGCGGATCTCACCGATCATCAGGACGTTGGGGTTGTGGCGCAGCACCGAGCGCAAGGCGCGGGCGAAGGTCATCCCGATCTCCGGCTTGACCTGGATCTGCGACACGCCCGGAATTTCGTACTCGACCGGATCTTCGACCGACATGAACTTGACCTGCGGGCTCATCAGATGGCGCAGGGCGGCATACAGCGTCGTCGTCTTGCCGCTGCCGGTCGGACCGGTGACCAGCGTGATGCCGTTCGGCTTGGCAAATGCCTCGACCAGGCGCGCGCGGGCATGATCCGACAGGCCGAGGGCCGGCAGGTCCAGGTGCGCCGCGGTCTGGTCGAGCAGGCGAAGGGTGACCGTCTCACCGTGCAGGCTCGGCATTGTCGCGACGCGCAGGTCGATGTCGCGGCCCCGCACGGCGGTGCGGATGCGTCCGTCCTGCGGCAGACGCCGCTCGGCGATGTTCAGCTTGGCGAGGATCTTGATGCGCGACACCAGCGCTTCGGGCGTTCCCGATACCGGCAGGTTGACCGGCGTCATGGCCCCGTCGAGCCGCATCCGGACCCGCACATGATCGCGTTCGGGCTCTATGTGAATGTCAGAGGCCCGCGCTTCGACCGCCATCGCCAGAACATCTTCGACCCAGCGGATCACCGGCGCGCCGCGCGCCAGATCGATCAGGCGCTCGATGTCGGTGTCCGAAACTGAGACAGTCGGTTCGTCGATCGCCGCCGCATCCTGACCCGGTTTGATGGCCGACAACCAGGCGCGAATATCGGACCGCGTCGAGACCGCCCGGCGCACCGCCAGGCCGGTCTTGTAGGCCACGGCATTGGCCGCTTCATCGTCCAGCGGGTCGGCCATCGCCAGAACCACTTCGCCGTTTTCGATGGCGAGCGGCACGACGTTGGAGTCCAGCAGAAAGCGCGGACGCAGTCCGGCCAGATCCGCCGAAATCCTCGGTGTGCCCGCAAGTTTGGCGTGCGAAAGGCCCAGAACTTCGGCCAGTGTTGCCGCCACCGCCTCCTCCGAACACAGGCCCAGCTTGATCAAGACCGAGGGAAGCGGCTCACCGGTTTTCTCCACAGAGGAGAGTGCCCTGGCCAGCTTGCTGTCGTTCAGATGCCGTTTGGCGACCAATGCCTGCCCCAGCAAAAGCCAGATTTCCTTGCGGCCATCAGAGGGTCGCGCGGCGCCTGATTTGGCCTGCGTTTTCATGCCTGTCGTGTCCCCACACAAATTCCGCACATGGTGCCTGCCTCCCCAAGCAAGCATGTGGTGTGCCACTTGCATATCATCATAGAAGACCGCTGATCGCAAAGGGTGTGAATTGACACCGGGCGATTTGCACCAACTATAGAAGAGAGCCTTTTCCAGTCTCGGGGGAGATCGGACCAGGCTTGGGGACAAAAGCATGCCTATCGACCAGGGACACTCCCTAGGCAACGATCGCGCGTCCGCCGCCTCGGCGATGACGCCGCGCGAATTCATTCGCTGGTGGGGCACAACCCTTTCGGCCATGCTTCCGGCCGGCCTCAAGGCAGCTTTTGTGCCAAACCGGAACTGGGTGATCGTCCGTCGCGAAGGCGACAGTTTCACCGTTTACTCCGAAGACGGACAACCGGCCGGATCAATCGCCGATAGCGCGAGTGCCCGCTCGAAAGTTCGCTCCGGAGATGTGCTCGCGCTTTTGTCACCGGACGAGGCTTTCCTGCGCCAGCGCCGCCTACCGGCAACCTCCGAGATGCACATGCGCAATGCCATGCGCCTGCAGATCGCCGCCGACACCCCGTTCGAGCTCGACGAAGTGCATGATGATTGCCGGGTTGTGGCAGGCGCCGAAGAGGGCGGCCAGTTGCTGGCAGAGCAGGCTCTCGTCAAACGCTCGGTGATTGCAGGCCTTGTTGAAATTGCCGCTGCAAACCGGATCGACCTGGCCGGGGTGGACGTCGCCGGGCCCGACGGAAAACCCATTGGATTCAACCTTCTACCTGAAAGCCAGCGGGCGCGCAGTGACGCGTTCCTGCCCCAGCTCAACCGGGGTCTGGCGCTGGGCGCCCTCGCGCTGGCGGCCCTGACGGGCACCTTGGGACTGGTCTCGATGGACCGGAAGCTCAGCGCCTTGCAGCGCGAAACCGAACTGGTCCGCGCCGAGGCCGCCTCCGTTCTGGAGCTTCAGCGCCAGGCGATGGCGCGGGTCGAAACCATCCGGCTGATCGAACAGCGCACCGCCAGCCCGGTCCGCTTCACCACCCTGCTCGACCAGATTGCCGCCGCCTTGCCGGAAGATTCCTGGCTTGAGGCGCTTGCCTATGACGGCACGCAGATTTCCCTCGTCGGCCTGTCGCGCTCCTCGGACGGGTTGATCTCGAAACTCGAATCCATTCCCGGCGTCACCGGCGCACGGGTCGTCTCCTCGATGATGCGGGACGACCGTCTTCAGGCGGACCGTTTCCGCATCGAGCTGCTGCTGGACAGCGACGTCGTCGCCGCGCCGGTCTTCGAAACGGAGGACAACGGATGAATTTCTACACCCTTCCCCGCGCCCGCCAGAACCTGATTGCCGGAGGCCTGCTGGCCGGTGTCCTCGCCTTGGCCGGTGTGGCCGTGGCCATGCCCGTGGCCGACATGGTCAACGCCAAGCGCGAAGAAATCCGCAAGGGCGAAGCCGATCTGGCCAAGTGGCGCGGCATCGCCGCCTCGTCCGAAATCATGCAAGGCGCCTCTGACGACCGGGTGGCCAGCCTTCGCGCCACCACCTTGGCCCTGCCCGCCTCAACCGATGCACAAGCCGCCGCCAGCGTTCAGGCCATCGTTCGCCGCATCCTCGCCGACGCCGGCGCCGACCTGAAAAGCATCCAGCCGCTCGATGCAAAACGCGCCGGAGACCTGCGCGAAGCCGGCGTGCGCGTGATCGCCATGGCGACCCAGCGTGAACTCGACGACACGCTGTTTGCGCTTGATCATTCCAATCCGAGACTGTTCGTGCGCGAAGCAAATTTCCAGCTCTCGTCCGGCAGCAGCCGGATGGCGGGCGACCTTCAGGCGCCGGTGCTCCAGATCCGGCTGGATGTCTTTGCCTACGCGCTTCCGGAGGACAAATAGATGAGCTTCGTGCGCGGACCGACCGCCTTCGTGGCCGCCGTGCTGGCCGGCATCTGCGGCCTGCTGCTGCTGGGGTTAACCCTTCTGACAACCGGCGCGATGAGCCGCATTGAAACGCCGGACATCGTGCGCCCGACGCTGACGCCGCCGGAAATGCCGGCGATCACGATGTCGGCCGACCGGTCCCGGACCTCGGCGGAAAAGCCCTTGTTTCACCCCGACCGCAAACCCTTTGCTGCCGAATTGACCTCAGGCGCCGAGGGCGCCGCCGAACTGACCGAGGCCCCTTTCCAGTTGAAGGGCGTGGTTCTGGCAAATGGCATGGCGCGTGCATCGCTCCGCCGGAATGTCGAAGGCGACATCGAGTGGGTAAGCCGCGGGAACACGATTGACGGATGGATGCTTGAAAGCGTGCGGTCTGACCGCGTTGTCCTTTCAAGGGGAGAGTACAGAACGACTCTCCTGCTCTATCCGGAACGGTGACGGGGATCCTGGAAAAGCAGAAGGCGGGGATAGAGTAGAATGTATATCAGAAAACCGGTGATCAGGGGCCTTCGCGGCCTGCTGCTCTGTGGAGCAGCCTCAGTCGCCCTGGCGGCGTGCACGACCACGACGTCAACCAGCCCGTCAACGCCACTGCCCACCTATGCGCTGCCTTACACGCCGCCACCGGCGACGCCGTCTGAGGTCGAGACCGCTGCGGAAACGGTTGCGGCGACCATTGAGGCGACTGAGCCCCAGGATGGCAGCTTCGAACACCTCGGCGACCCGTCGCGCCTGACCGGCTCGCTGAAAGACGGCGCCGGCAGCGAGCGCGGCGCCATCACGATCAACCTCAATGCCGTTCCCGTCGCGGACGCCGTCCAGCAGGTCCTGGGCGACATCCTGCGCGAAAACTACGTCGTTGAAACGCAGCTGACCGGCGATGTGTCGCTGCAGACGAGCCGTCCGGTCACCCGCGAGGGCGCGCTGCGCCTGCTGGAAAGCGTGCTGGCCAGCCGCGGCGCCGAACTCGTCGATGCCGGCGGCTTCTACCGCATCATCAGCGCCGGCCAGTCGGCCAACACCGCCGGCGGCGGCGGCAACATGAAGATCATCGCGCCGCGCTATGTGTCGGCCGAATCCCTGAAGGACATCTTCAGCGGCAGCGCCGACAAGACGCTGCTGACGGAAGTCGACCCGATCCGCAACATCCTGATCCTGCGCGGCAATTCCGCCGCCATTTCGGAAGCCGAGAAGCTCGTCTCGGTGTTTGACGTGAACTGGATGCAGGGCATGTCCTTCGCGTCCGTGCCCGTCACCTATTCCTCGCCCACACAGATCGTGTCCGATCTGGAAACCGTGCTGGGCGCAAGCACCGGCGGACCGCTCGCGGGCGTCGTGCGCTTCGTCCCGCTGGACCGGCTGAATGCGGTGGTGGTGGTCAGTCCGCAGGCGGAATATATTTCCGAAGGCAAGGCCTGGATCGCGCGCCTCGACCGTTCCGGCGGCCAGGGCGGACAGAAGCTCTATGTGATCCCGATCCAGAACCGCCCCGCAACGGAAGTTGCGTCCATCATCACCGATGCGCTGTCCGGCGACACGGGTTCGAGCGGCGATGGCGAGTATGGCCTGCGTCCGGGCGACCAGCCGGTTTTCTCCTCGACGGGTGAAGGCGGCGAAGCCGTGACCGGCTCCAGCCTCAGCTCCGTCTCCCTGAACGGCGGACAGGGCAAAGGCCCGGCCGCCCGCATCATCGCCGATGACGCCAACAACTCGATCGTCGCTCTGGCCACGCCGGAACAGTTCGGCATCCTCGAGAATGCCATCTCGCACCTCGATGCAATGGCCAACCAGGTCTTCCTGGAAGCCACGATTGCCGAGGTCACCCTGACCGACAGCCTGTCCTACGGCCTCACCTGGTTCTTCCAGAGCGGCGAATTCGACACGACGTTCAGCGACGCAGCCAACGGCGCCGTGGCGTCGCAGTTCCCCGGCTTCTCGGTTCTGTTCTCGGGACAGGACGGACGCGCCGCGCTCTCGGCCGTCGCCGGCATCACCGATGTGAAGATCCTGTCGGCACCGTCCCTGATGGTGCTTGACAACCGTACCGCCACCCTTCAGGTCGGCGACCAGGTTCCGGTCGTCACCCAGTCATCGGTCAGCGTGACCAATCCGGATGCGCCCATCGTCAACTCCGTCTCGCTTCGGGACACGGGCATCATCCTCAACGTCACCCCGCGCGTCAACGATAGCGGCCTGGTGATCCTGGAAATCGACCAGGAAGTCAGCGACGTCGTCGCCACCCAGTCTTCAGGCATCGACTCGCCGACCATCCAGCAGCGCCGGATCAGCACGTCTGTCTCCGTCCGGGACGGCCAGAGTGTTGCGCTGGGCGGCCTGATGCGCGAGCGTCTGTCGGACTCGAAAACCAAGGTGCCGCTGCTCGGCGACCTGCCTTTCCTGGGCAAGCTGTTCTCGACCACCACGACCGAATCTCAGCGTACGGAGTTGCTTGTCATGATCACGCCGCGCGTGGTCCGCTCCACCGATGCCTCTTTGACGGTCACCGATGATCTCGTGCGCCGCATGAAGTCCATCGAGAGCACGTTCATCCGCCGCACCGCAACGGACGCGCCGGACAGCGACTCCGCGTCATGACCCGGCGGCGTCCCGGTGCGCGCACGGCGCAGGACCGGGGCGCCGCGCTCATCCTCGTGATCTGGGCGATTGGTCTGATGGCGGTGATCGGTGCCCTGATTGCCCGGGACTCGCATCTCGATGCGCTCGAAGGCAACCGGCTGCGCGACGCCGTGTCGGGCCAGATGCTGGTCGAAAGCGGGCAGCGCATCGCGCTCGCCCGGTTGTCGCAACCGGCCATCGGCAACTCCATCGGATTCCCGATTGTCTGCGATCTTGAAGGCGGGCGCCTGCTCATCGATGCGCGGCCCATCACCGCCCTGGTCGACATCAACGCCGCGCAGGAAAACCTGCTGGCGGCGCTGTTCGTTGCGCTCGGCGCGCGTGGCCCGGACGCGGCAAGCTTCGCCGCACGCATCGCCGATTACCGGGACGGTGATACGACGATCCGGCCGGGCGGTGCGGAGTATCCGGACTATGCCCGCGCCGGCCTGCCGC
>JBGSOU010000127.1:0-2068 GCA_041739025.1 Hyphomonas sp. | reverse complement strand
CCGAGCCGGCGTTCGAGCCCGGCCACATCGATTCGCACGCCGTCCCGTTCGGCCAGGTCGATCATGTTGAGCGCCACCACCATCGGCCGGCCCAGCGCGCGGACCTGAAGGATGAAGTGCAACTGCGTGCGGATGTCCCCGGCATCGATCAGCACCAGCAAACCATCCGGCGCCGCCTCGTCCGGATTGCGCCCGAGGATCGTGTCGACCGAGACGCGTTCGTCCAGCGAACGGGTGGTGAAGCCATAAATTCCCGGCAGGTCCAGCAAGTCGACGGCGCGTCCGGCCGGTGTCGTGAAGGCGCCGTGCCGGCTTTCGACGGTTACGCCGGCATAGTTCGCGGTCTTGGCCCGGCCGCCCGTCAGTCCATTGAAAAGCGTAGATTTTCCGCTATTGGGCGCGCCAACAAGCGCCAGTCGAAGCCTGTTCACGGGGTTTGGTCCACCTGGATCGCGCGCGCTTCTTCACGGCGCATGGCGATGATCCGGCGGTTGAGGCGGATGGCAAGCGGCTGTCCCGCCAGCGGTCCGCGCGTCAGCAGCTGCACGTCGTCGCCTTCGCAGAACCCGATCTCGCGCAGCTTCGCTGCCAGATCTGCCGCCCCGTCATCGATCGAAACGATGCGGGCGTTTGCGCCTTCGGTCAGTTGGTCGAGATTCATGGTGACGTTCCTTGCAGAACGATCTCTGGGCCAGTTGCGAATGATTTGCAAGTACGCAATCGCCGCAGCCATGACACGCAAGGACGCCCATCCTGAGGGGTGCGGGTCTCGGCGCAATGGCTGGAATTCATGGTGCCCGGGGGCGGAATCGCGAGCGCCCGTATATCCCTGTTTTAATTTTGGAAATCTTGATGTTGGCATCGAGCGCTGCCAACAAAATGCCAACAAATCGATAGCTGTTGGCATGGGAGAGTGGTTCGATTCCGATTTCCTGTGGAAATCGGATAACTTGATCTCTCTCACTCAGATTGCTGGGTCAAGAGGGCCTCATCGACGAGGCTAGCGCTTGATCTCGAAGGACGAATTGCGGAGCGAAAATCCACAAGAGGGCCACGTCACTGACATATGCGTCAATGACGTATATGCGGGGGTGAAGGAAGTCGATACGGACTTTTGTTGAAACACCGGAGCTTCTCCGGCGATAACGTTCTGCAGGCATCACGGATGAGGAGAAAGCGGAGCTGATTTCGGTGCTGGCGGCCGATCCTGTGTCGGGCATCAGTCTCGGAGGCGGATTGAGGAAGGTGCGCTTCGCCCGGAAAGGTGCAGGCAAAAGCGGTGGATACTGCGTGATCCATTTCTACCGCTCTCGTGACATGCCTCTCTCTGCTCACCGCGTTTGCGACGAATGAAAAGGCGACCATCTCTGCGACCTCCTCGCCGATACGAATGGAAAGTGACATGACCAACACCGCAGCAAGCGTCAGACGAGGCCTCAAGGAGGCGCTCACCCACGCCAAAGGTCACAAGACAGGAGCACGGGTTTACCCTATCGAAGTGCCGGAGCCTGATGTGGCCGCAATCCGCGAGCGCTCGGGATTATCGCAGGCCGAATTTGCTCGCAGCATTGGCGTCGCCGTCGGTACTCTGCGAGGCTGGGAGCAGGGGCGAAGACGCCCTGAAGGCCCCGCGCGGGTATTGCTCGCCCTCATCGAGAAGCGACCGAGGATTGTGCAGGACGAGTTGCGGAGCTGAGCGAGTATTGCTGGCAGCAGGCCGCTTGTTTCGGCTTTCTCTCATGGTCTGGTCTACTTGCTCTGTCAGCAAGGCACGGTGAGATCGTGCACCTCGTTTCGTTTAAGCGTTAGAAACACCGGGCTAACAGATCTCCTGAAGCGGTACTGGGGCCGCAACGCACGGAACATTTGTTCGGCAGCAATTAGCGCGAGAGAAGTCATTCAGAGTTGATGATCGTCGCGACCGGGTTTGTTAAGGTTTCCAGGACGCCCGCCATGCGCAGGCGGTTGCCCCGGGCCCGGTGGCGGGCGTCCTGGAAAGCTCAAGGCCTGACGCGCGGGTGGCTGGCACTCTATGGAGATTTGAAGCGAACGCCCGGTTCGACGGTGG
>JBGSOU010000009.1:0-2868 GCA_041739025.1 Hyphomonas sp. | reverse complement strand
CTCGCAATGATGTTGTGGACGGCCCCACCTAAACGGCATCGAGTGCCAAAACGTGGTCGCCGGAGCGCCACAAAAAGGGGAGGCCGTCCAATGAAGAAGTTTATCAGAACTGCTGTTGATCTGGGCAAGAATTATTTTCAGTTTCACGGGCTTGCCAGCGAAAGCGGCGTGTCGGTGTCGCGCAAGTTGAAGCGGTCGAAGGTCCTGGAGTTTTATGCGCAGATCGAGCCTTGCCGGGTCGGCATGGAGGCCTGCGGCTCAGCGCATCATTGGGCCCGCGAACTTATCGCGATGGGGCATGAGGTGGTGCTGATACCGCCGGCTTACATCAAACCCTATGTCAAACGCGGCAAGAACGACGCGGTTGATGCGGCAGCGATCTGCGAGGCGATGGCGCGCCCGGACATGCGCTTTGTACCGGTCAAGAGTGCCGATGATCAAGCCGTGCTGATGCTGCACAAGAGCCGTGAACTGCTGATCAAGCAACGCACCATGAGCGTTAACGCACTGCGTGGACATCTGGCCGAGTTCGGTCTGGTCGTCGCCAAAGGCATTGGCCGGGTCGATGAACTGCTGGCGCTGGCGCAGGCAGATGCGCGGCTTCCGCAGATCGCCAAGGCGATGGTGACGGAGCTGGCTCGGCATTTCGAGGGGCTCAACCAGTCGATCGATGCCATCGACGACGATATTGCCAAGGCGCATAAGCAAAATCAGAAGAGCTGCCTGATCGATGAGGTGCCCGGCATCGGCACGCTGATCGCCTCGGTGGTGGCCGCCAGCGTTCCCGATCCGAGCGTGTTCAAATCGGGGCGCGACTTCGCGGCCTGGCTCGGGCTGACCCCCAGGCAAAATTCCAGCGGCGGCAAGGAGAAGCTCGGTGCCATTACCAAGCAGGGCAACCGCTACATACGCAAGATGCTCGTCGTGGGTGCAACCTCGGTATTGCGCGTGGTCGGCAAGCGCAAAGGCGCTCTCGCCGACTGGATCAACGCGCTGCGGGCCAGAAAGCCCGAACGGCTGGCGGCCGTGGCGCTGGCCAACAAGCTGGCCAGAATCTGCTGGGCGCTCATGACAACTGGGGAAGGTTTCCGAACCGAGACATACGTTAAGGCATGAGTCCGGCCCACGCCGCCTTGGAAACATTCAAGAAGCAGTACGCCGGTTCGAGTTTGGCAAGCGCTAAGATGTGATGAACGATACGGTCACCGCCGAAAGCCAGGGACACCCCGCCACCGTCATGAGCTTCAAGCTCGCCGCAATGATAGGGGACCACGGCAATCGGATATCATCAGGGCCAGCGGTCATAGCGCCGCACCAAAAGGCCGGACATATGACCGCAGCAGACCAAATCGTTCGCAACGTCAAAAAAAGCTTGCCAATGGGGGCCGTCCACATATGACGCCGAGGGAGACGAGCTAGCCCCCACCATCCTCATACGACGAAATCTCGATCAGACTGCCGTCGGGATCCCGGCAATAGACCGAACGCAGCGTGCCGCGGGCGCCCTGTTTGGCGACCGGGCCTTCCTCGATGGCGACGCCATTGGCCTTCAGATGCGCAACGACCTGGTCGGGCGTGCTCGATGTCAGGAAGCACAGATCGTCGCTCCCGGCGGTTTCGTGATCGGCCGTGAACCATTCGACCTTGTCGGCGCCGCGCGGCCGCACGTTGATCTTCTGGTTGCCGAACACCAGTGAAGTTCGCGGCGTCTTGCCCGGGCCGGGATCGAACACCCTGACCTCCATGCCGAGGATATTCCGGTACCATTCGGCGGAACGCGCCACGTCGGACACATTGATGACGAGATGATCGAGCGCGTTTACCTTGACGGGCATGCCTTGTCCTTCTTCTCGCGGTCGGGATGCTGGCGCCTCACGCGCCGCTTCGGGGCTGGTTGTTACAACGCCGGCCGCATTCGGTTCAATAGAACGCAAACGCGACGGAAGCGAACCGCGCGGAAGCGTTCGGTGCGATGATCGTGGCCGGGACCGAGAATTGGAAGAAGGCGATCGGGGAAGCCAAGGTCGGGAAGGTACAGTGATCTTCGTCACGGAACCTTGACGCGGTCGCAGTGTTCTATGGCTGAGGCGATTCAGCTTTACCTCGAAGGAGATCGACAATGCGCAATTCAATACTGGCGATACTGGCGCTGACGGCGGCCACCGCCGCCACGGTGGCGGGCAGTTCGCCGGCGGCGGCCTACGATTATCCCTATTGCGTGCAGGGCCGTGGCATCGGAATTCCCGGCGACTGCTCGTACAACACATACGCGCAATGCATGGCGTCGGCGTCCGGGCGCGGCCTTTACTGCAACGTCAACCCGCGCGCCGCCTTCGGAGCGCAGCAGCGGCGGACCCGGACCTACCGGGACTATTGATCCGGCGCCTCGCTGGTTCTTCAGATGGCCAGCAATTGCCCAGGTCATCCGGCGTGACATTCCTCATGCCGGATGGCCTGGCGTTCGTTTGTCCTGGCGATGCGTTTGTTTGCCCGCGATTGAAAGCGCGAGAGCGGCACCCGGCTTGACTCCGGCCGGCACGCGCCTATACTAAACCTTATGGTTAAGCATCAAGAAGAAGTCCTGGACCGCACCTTCGCCGCGCTTTCCGATCCGACACGGCGTGCGCTGCTGGCGCGGCTCGGCGACCGCGAAAGCCTTTCCGTCAGCGAACTGGCGCAGCCGTTTTCGATGTCGCTGCCCGCGATCATGAAGCATCTCGACGTGCTGTCGGACGCCGGCCTGATCGCGCGCGAGAAGACCGGCCGTACGGTCGCGTGCCGGCTGACCGCCAGCCCGATGGAGCAGGCGATGGACTGGCTGAACCGTTATCAGCGCTTCTGGTCCGACAATCTCGACCGCCTTGCCGA
>JBGSOU010000121.1:0-1833 GCA_041739025.1 Hyphomonas sp. | reverse complement strand
GGGCGCCGCCTTGCCGTAGTCGAGTGTTGCGGTGGCAAGGTCAATCGCGCGTTCCAGCGCCCGCTCCAGCCGGGGTGCCGCCCGCATCACGCGCGGATCTTCGGACTTGGCCAGCACATCCGAAACGAGCTGCGCCGAGGCGAGCGAGTTGCGCAGGTCATGGTTGATCTTCGCCACCGCGCTGCCAAGCTCCGCGAGGTGCGAGCGCTGGCGGAAGGCATCCGCGACCGCATCTTCCATGCCGGACAAGGCATTCTGTGCGCGGCCGATCTCGTCGCGCCGCGATGTCGGCGACAACCGGCGCGACCAGCTGCCCGGATCCTTGCTGAACTGCTCGACGCTGATCGTTACCCGCTTCATCGGCCGGACCACCAGCGCATCCAGCACGGCATAGATCAGCGCGGCCGCCACCAGGGCGATGATCAGCGACAGGCCCGCGATGCGCCAGGCGAAGGCGACCAGGCTGGCTTTCAGCGGTGCCTGCGGCAGCACGATCTCCAGCACACGTCCCTCGGCCGCCCCGTCCGCCGACAGGATCAGGATTTCATCCTGCGGGGCGACATACTCCCGCATGGCCGCAAAGGAGCGGCCCATCATCGTCGAGGACCGCAGGTCGACAGCCCGGGGCGGGCCTTCGATCGGCTGTTTCGGCGCGAGCAGCTGGAAGCGCATGTCGTCTTCGATCTCGGCGACCGCCAGCACCTCGGCCTTCATCAGCAGGCTTTCGGCGAGTTCGTCGGAGACCGCCCGCATCGGCGCGGCCTCCAGCGCCAGCGAGGCGATGCGGGCTGCCGTCACCCGCTCGTTCAGCCACCGCGTGCGTTCGCCGCTGACGGAGGGGATGAAGATCAGGAATTCGGTGAACAGGATGGCGCCGAGGGTCATCGCAAACAGGCGCGCAGCCAGGCTGTCCGCAAAGCGCCTCAGGCCCGGCGGCGGCGTCGGTTCAGGGGCAGGCACGAGCGGGCTCACGCGCTGACGCTTAAGCGAAATCTGCCGGAAGGGGAACGGGGGTGTTCGTCCGGCGTCAGGGAATCCGCTGCAACAGGCTGACCAGCGTGCGCGCCGGCTTTCCGAACACGCTGGGGGTGAAATAAGCCGAGGCCGCCCGCTTCACCACTTCGGCGCGGGTCGGATAGGGCGAAATGAAGTTCGTCAGCGCGGTCAGCTTCATCCCGTTCGACATCGCGAGGGAGACCAGCTGCAGGATGTCGCCCGCCCCGTCGCCCGCGATGGAGGCCCCGACCAGCTTGCCCTTGTGCAGCACAAGCTTCGCTTCGCCCAGCGTCTTGCCTTCGGCAATGGCGCGGTCATTCTCATGGAACGGGAAGGCCGTCGTCTTCACCGCATCGCCAAATGTCTTTCTGGCCTCCGCTTCGGTCAGGCCGATCTGTGCAATTTCCGGCGAGGTGTAGGTCACCGCCGGCACCGGCAGGCTGGCGGCGGTGCTGCCCTGCTTGAAGAAGGCGCGCCGGATGAACACCGAAGCATGCCAGCCCGCCACGTGCGTGAACTGTTCCCGGCCCGCCGCATCTCCAAGGGCCCAGACGCGCGGATTGCTCCGTGAGCGGAGATTGTCGCCCACCGTCACGCCGGCAGGGGTGAAGGCGACTCCGCCCTTCTCGAGGTCCAGTCCGCCAAGAACCGGGCGCCGGCCCAGCGCCACCAGAAGATGGCTGCCATGAAGGGCGGTTTCGCCGTCCGGACCTTCGGCATGAACCGTGATTGCGCCCGGCCCGCCGGATAGGCGCGCGGCCTTGTAGCCTTCGAGGATCGTCACCCCTTCCTTGCGGATCTTGTCCTCCGGCATGTCCATCTCTTTGGCCAACTCTT
>JBGSOU010000089.1:0-2185 GCA_041739025.1 Hyphomonas sp. | reverse complement strand
TCGCCCGGCGCGTCGCCTTCCCAGATCATCGCGGCCTTGTCGCCGCGCGTCGCCAGGTGGCGGTCGAGGCAGTTGGCCGAGACGTTCAGCACGCCGTCATGGTACCAGCGCACGTGCAGGTCGCCGGTCTCCCAGGAGACGTCCTTGACCTGCGTATAGGGCACCATCCAGTCCAGCCGCCTGCCCTGCTCGCCCCAGAACGCCTCCGGGTCCGCAATCGAGGCCGCGTACATCTCCCGGTATGTCTCCGGCGTCAGATTGGCCTGCGCAGCGAAGGCTTCGGGGACGGGATACACCTTCTCGGGCGGGTTCATCAGGTCTGTTCCATGGGTCATGTGCGTCATCTGCCTGCTGATCAAAAAGCGTACTTGGTCGAGAAGGTCATCCGGGTCAGCGTGCCATCAAGTCCGCTCTCGGTTTCGCGGATCCCATACATCAACTCGGTTCCGAGGGTGACCTTGGGCGCGACATCCCAGAGCAGTGCGCCGTAGGCGGATTGAACCGATTTCGTGGCCGTGCCGGCTACAAAGTCAGGATTGTCGGCCCATTGTGCGGAATAGCCGAGATTGAAGCGGGCCGTCTCTCCGAACGGGTGGCGCCAGGCGATGAGCCCGCCATAGCCCGGGATCGCTTCGACCCGGCCGGATGCATCGACGGCGGCTGACCTGATCGCCGCGAGGCCAACATACCGGCCGAGGCCCTCACCGCCCACGAGATTGAAGCGGATATCATCGCGCTTACCGAGTTTGACCTGACCTGACAGGCTGAGGCCGTAGCCCCACGCCTCGTCTTCACTCGGCCCAAAATCAGCCCGGAGCTGGCGGGCGACGCCGGAGAGCGAGACGTTGCCGAAATCGCCCTTCCAGTTATAGCGCCCGATCACATCCGGCACGAGCGTTTCGTCGCGCGCGCCCGCATTGACGGTATCGGTATTCGGGTTTTCGAGGGCGAACTGCCAATTGCCATGCGTGTACCGGATCTGCGGCTGGCGGACGAACACCATGCCGTCGGACAGGATGAGAAAGCTCACGCTTTCGGGTATGGCCGACGTGTTCTGGAATGTGGTCCATTCCTGGCCGGCCAGCCAGTTGCCGTAGGTCACATAGGCCCGGCGCAGGCGCGGCGAATAGGAGTTGGTGACGAGCTCATTGCCTTGCGCCGAGCCGAGGAAATCGAGCTCAAGGTAGCCCGTGACCTTGTCGTCGCCGAAGGGCCGCTCTGCGGTGAAAGCGAACCGGCTGGCTTCTGCGGTGAAATCCGTGAATTGGGTTTCATCACCGCCAACCGGCGTCGCGCCGGGAATGTAGAAATCGCGGGCGATCGAGGCGCCGTCGATGGCGCCGTCGCTCAGGGTCGTGAAATGGGCGTCGAGATCCACGATCCCGCTGATCCTGAACGTCGTCTCGCCGACCGTGAACCCGCTGGGGCTGGCGACCGGCTTGTTGGCGGCGGCCGCGCTGGCGATGGTTTCCAGACGGACGACTTCGCGGTCGGTGTCGGCGCGCTCGGCGACGAGCTCGTTCTTCAAGCCGGCGACCATCGCTTCAAGCGCGGCGATACGGTCCTCGAGTGAGGCAGGTTCGGCGCAGGCGGCGGAAGACGCCACGAGCGCCGTGCCCGCCAGCAGCAGCATTCTGAAAGACGTTGGCATGGTTTCCTCGCCCAATCTTCTTGTTTGAGGCAATATCCGGCGCGGCGCCGCCTGCCGCTATTGGCAATTGGTGGTACGACCTTGGTCGCAGCCGTCCTCGACACTGCAGAAAATTCGGCTAATCGTGATCGGTGGCGCGACCAGCCGGTGACAGGTTTGCGCGCCCGAGGGAGGAAGACCGATGCGGAAAGCGCCGCAGATACTCATCGTCGATGATCACCCGCTGTTCCGAGACGCGCTTGAGCAGGCGCTCATGTCGGCGTTCCCAGACGGCGCGCATTGCGCGAAGGCGAGCAACATGGCGGGGGCATTCTCCAGCCTTGCCGAGAGCCCCGCCGATCTTGTCCTGCTCGACTTGAATCTGCCGGATGCGTCGGGTTTCGAGGGATTGCAGGTGCTTCGGACGCGCTGGCCGGATACGCGCCTGCTGGTCGTATCGGCCACCGAGACGCCGGAGGCCTACCGCAAGGCCCGCAGCCTCGGCGCGAGCGGCTATATTCCGAAAAGCCTCGACCTCGAGGACATGGCGGCGGC
>JBGSOU010000007.1:0-7240 GCA_041739025.1 Hyphomonas sp. | reverse complement strand
GGTCGAGAATCAGGCACAGATTTAAGGGTACGCTGGAGTCGATCGAACTTGCCGTCGCAGACACTGAAATCGCTAGTTGGCGCTGGCCGCCGTGCTGCCGGTCTCCGCCGGCTGGTTCGGCGCGGCGATCGGACGGGTGTTCTCGATGAGCCTCGACCGGGGAAAGGGCGGCGAGGCCAAAATCCTGCCGATCTGGATGGGCATTGAAATCGCCCTCGGGCTTGCCATTGCGGCCCCCTTCCTGCAGTTCACCGCCTGAAACCAGACAGAAAGCCAAAACCATGCCGGAGCGTCGCGAGACGGGCCGCCCCAGCCGGAAACCTTCCGGCGCGCGCAAGCCTGCCCCCCAGAACAAAGCCCCCGTCGCGCCCAAGACCGACGAGGAATGGAGCGAGGGCGGCGAACGGATCGCCAAATACCTCGCCCGCGCCGGGATTGCCTCGCGCCGCGAAGTCGAGCGGCTGATCGAGGCCGGCGACGTCAGCGTCAACGGCAAGGTGCTGACCTCGGCGGCGTTCAAGGTGACCGGGCGGGAGACCATCAAGGTGGGCCGCAAGACGGTTCAGGCCCCCGATGGCACGCGGCTCTGGCGCTATCACAAGCCCTCCGGCCTGATCACCACGACCGACGATCCGGCCGGCCGGCGCACGATCTTTGACGAGCTGCCTAAATCCCTGCCCCGGGTCGTCACGGTCGGGCGCCTCGACCTGACCACCGAGGGCCTGCTGCTGCTGACCAATGACGGCGAACTTGCGCGCTTCCTGGAGCTGCCGAAGTCCGGCCTCGAGCGCACCTACCGCGCCCGCGCCAAAGGCACGGTGACGCCGCAGAAGATCGAGGAACTCGCCAGCGGGATCACGGTGGAGGGCGTGCGGTACGCGCCGATCCGGGCGGTGTTCGACCGCGAGATGGGCGCCAACTCCTGGCTGACGGTGACGCTGTCGGAGGGCAAGAAGCGCGAAGTGCGCCGCGCGCTGGAATCGGTAGGCCTGAAGGTGAACCGGCTGATCCGCATCAATTACGGCCCCTTCCTTCTGGCTGACCTCAAGCCCGGCCAGGTGGAAGAGATTCCGGCCAACGTGCTGGCCGAAGCCCTGGCCAGTCTCGGCGCGCCGATGGATGCCGCGCCAGCCGGCAAGACGCCTGCCCCTAAGTCACACCTTGGCAGGCCACCGCGTCCGGATACATTGCCGCAGCGACGGAAAAATCCGCGCCGCCCCTGAAAACATCCGGAGGATATCCATGGCCGACACCGTCGCCCTCGCCACACCGCCTGAGACGAAACTCGATCCGGCGCGGACCATGAGCGGGGCCGCTGCGGCGACCTGCGACCTGATCGTCTCGCCGGCCGTGTATGCCGACCAGAAACTGCTCGACACGACGTTTGCGCGCCTGCGCGCGGAAGACCCGCTGGCCTGGTGTGAACCTGAAGCCTTCCGGCCTTTCTGGGCGGCGACGAAGCATGCCGACATCATGGAGATCTCGCGCCAGAACCAGCTGTTCACCAATGGCGAGCGCGAGATGCTGTCCTATGAGGAAGCCGAAAAGGGCGTATACGCCAAGTTCGGCCAGCCGCACCTCCTGAAGACCCTCGTGCAGCTCGACGACCCGCTGCACTACAAGCTACGCCACCTGACCCAGGAATGGTTCATGCCGCAGAACGTGAAGAAGCGCGAAGACGCGATCCGCACGATTGCGAAGCAGTATGTCGACCGGATGGAAGACCTGGGCGGTGAATGCGATTTCCAGCGCGATGTGGCGCTGTACTATCCGCTGCGCGTGATCATGCAGATCCTCGGTGTTCCGGAATCGGACGAGCCGATGATGCTTAAACTGACGCAGGAAATCTTCGGCGCGCAGGACGAAGACCTGATGCGCGACAAGTCGCTCGCCGAAAAGCGCGATGTCGAAGCTGGCCTCGCCTCGATCCAGCAGACGCTGGCCGAGTTCTTCATGTACTTCACGGCAATCACCGCCGACCGCCGCGCAAACCCGAAGGACGATGTGTCGACCGTCATCGCCAACGGGCTGGTGGACGGCGAGCCGATCGGCCAGCTCGAAGCGATGAGCTATTACATCATCACGGCGGCGGCCGGCCATGACACGACGAGCGCCTCGACCGGCGGCGGCGTGCTGGCCATGCTGCAGGACCGTGAGCAGCTGAACAAGATGATGGCGGACCCGAAAGCCGTCTCGCGCACGGTAGTGGACGAGGCGATCCGCTGGACCACGCCGGTGAAGCATTTCATGCGCACCGCGCAGCAGGATTACGAGCTGCGCGGCAAGAAGATCCTGAAGGGCGAGAGCGTGCTGCTCTGCTATCCCTCCGGCAACCGCGATGAAGAGGTGTTCGACGAACCGTTCAGGTTCAAGGTGGACCGCAGCCCCAACAAGATCATCTCGTTCGGCCATGGCGGCCATATGTGTCTCGGCATGCACCTCGCGCGTCTCGAGATGCAGGCGATCTACGAAGAGCTGTTCTCCCGCGTGAAGTCGATCGAGCTCGCCGGTGAGCCGAGCTTCATCAAGGCGAACTTCGTCGGTGGGCCGAAATCCATCCCGGTACGGTATAAATTCTGAACGAGGCCCTGACCATGACACTCCAGAACGTGACCGACACCTACCAGCAGGAAGTGCCGCCGGCACCGCCTAAAGCAAAGCCGGCCTATGATCTCGCGCCGCCGGTGGACCTGACCGATCCCGAAGTGTTTTCGCGCCATGGCGGCTACACCCACGAGGCCTTCGCGCTGATGCGCGACAAGGCCCCGGTGATGTGGCACCCGGAACACGGGGCCGCAGGCTTCTGGGCCGTGACGCCATTCGAACTGGTCAAGAAGGTCGAACTCGACCCGGAAACCTATTCGAGCCAGCGCGGCGGCATCCTGATGACCTATGGCCTGCCGGACCAGCCGCGCCATCCCCTGCTGCACGCCTCCAGCCTCAACAGCCTGATCAATCTCGACCGCCCCTACCATACGCCGCTGCGCATGGAGCACATGCAGTTCTTCCGTCCCGGCTTCGTCGCCGAACTGCGCAAGCGGGTCGATGTCTATGTCGGCGAATTGCTGGATGCGATGGAGAAACAGGGGCCGGTGGTGGACATGGTGGAGATGTTCTCCGCCGAACTGCCACTGTTCACGCTGTGCGAAATCCTCGGCGTGCCGGCGGCGGACCGTCCGAAGCTGGTGCACTGGATGCACTTCCTCGAAACCTCGCAGTACCAGGCGCAGCAGGAAGGTCTCGGCAATGTGACGCCGGAGCAGATCATGACCTTCATGACCGAGATCCAGGCGATGTTCGAGTTCGGCCGCCACCTGCTGGAAGAGCGCCGGCGCGAGCCGAAGGAGGACCTTCTGTCCGCCATCGCCAACGTGAAGATCGACGGCAAGCCGCTGAGCCCGGAATTCCTCGACGGCTCCTGGTTGCTGATCGTGTTTGCCGGCAATGACACGACGCGCAACTCCCTGTCGGGCACGATGAAACTCATCACCGAATTTGCCGGCGTGCGCGGGCAGCTTCAGGCCCAGCCGGACCTGTTCCCGAACTTCGTCAACGAAGCGATCCGCATGGTGACGCCGGTGACGTACATGCGCCGCACGGTGACACGGGACACAGAGCTCGGCGGACAGAAACTCGCCGAGGGCGACAAGGTGGTGATGTACTACCCGGCCGCCAACCGCGACCCGGCGAAATTCGAGAACCCGAACCAGTTCGACATCACCCGCGACAATGCCAAGGAACATCTTTCGTTCGGGCACGGGCCGCACGTCTGTCTCGGCCAACGCGTCGCCAACATGCAGCTGGAAGCCGCTTTCCGGCAAATCCTCGGGCGCTTCCCGAAGGCCCAGTGGACCGGCGAAATGACGCTGGCGCCGAACAATTTCGTGCACGCGATCTCGTCCCTCAAGGTGGATCTCGGAAAATGAGCAGCGACCTGGTGACCCGGCAGGACAAGGACGGCCTTGCCCTTCTGACACTCAACCGCCCGGACAAGCTGAATTCCCTGACCGTCGGCATGTTCCGCGAGCTGCGCGACCATGTTTCCGATCTGTACAAGGACGACTCCATCGGCTGTGTGGTGCTGCGCGGGGCTGGCAAGTGTTTCTCTGCCGGGCATGACCTCGCCGACATTGCGGAGGGCGAAAAGGTGCCCTCCCGCGGCTGGCATTCCGAAACGCTGCGGCTGCTCGAGAAACTGCCCAAGCCGGTGATCGCGGCGGTGCACGGGCATTGCTATACCGGCGCGCTGGAAGTCGCGCTGGCGGCGGATTTCATCCTCGCCGCCGACAGTGCGCGGTTCGGCGATACACATGCGAAATGGGCGCTGACGCCGATCTGGGGAATGAGCCAGCGCCTGCCCCGGCGCGTCGGTCTTGCCACCGCGAAACGCCTGATGTTCACGGCCGAGATGATCCGCGCCGATGAAGCCTTCCGGATTGGCCTCGCCGAGAAGGTGGTACCGGACGCCGAGTTCGAGGCGGCAATCGACACGGTGGCGCGCCAGATTCTCGCCAATTCCCCGTTCAGCCACGCCGCCAACAAGCGCCTTTTGGAGGCGACCGATGCGCGCGACACCGACAGCGGCCTGCAGTGGGAAATCCTTAATAACGAGGGTGTAGGCCCGGACATGCAGGCCCGCATTGGCGCCTTCACGAGCAAATCGAAGACTTAAAGCCCAAGGGGACAGGGTGACATGGCAGACTTTCTGATCCGGCGCGCAGACCTGCGCGATGTTGTGTGGACCGATGCGGCGCCCGGCGCGCTGGCTCCGGGCGCGGCGCGCCTGAAGGTCGACGCCTTCGCGCTGACCGCCAACAACGTGACCTATGCGAGTTTCGGTGAAGCGATGGGCTACTGGAACTTCTTTCCGGCGGCCGACGCCTCGTTCGGCCGCGTGCCGGTCTGGGGGTTTGCAACCGTGACCGGGTCGAATGCGGACGGCGTTGCCGTCGGCGCGCGCGTCTATGGCTACCTTCCGATTTCCGAAAGCTTCGATGTCATGCCCCAGCGGGTGGGCGCGGACAGCTTCATGGACGGCGCCGCGTGCCGGCAGGGTCTTGCGCCGATCTACAACACCTACATCTTCACCGCCGCCGATCCAGGCTATGATCCCCGGTTCGAAGCCGAACAGATGCTGTTCCGCCCGCTATTCACGACCGGTTTCATGATTGATGATTGCCTGATGGAAGCGGGCGAGCCCGTGCCCGAAACGGTCGTGATCTCCAGCGCCTCGTCGAAGACGGCCCTCGCCCTGGCGCATTGCCTGAAGCAGCGCGGACAGGTGGAAGCCGTCGCTCTGACCTCGCCGGGCAACAAGGCCTATGTCGAAAGCCTCGGGCTCTATGCCCGGGTCTGCACCTATGGTGAGGCCGACCGGCTGCACGCCCGCGGGCTGACCGCCTATGTCGATTTCCTCGGCCGACCCACGCTGACCGCCGACGTGCACAATGCGCTGCGTGACCGGCTGGTGCGCAGCCTTGTGATCGGGGTGACCGATTGGGAAGGCAACCGCACGCCGGTTGCACTACCCGATCCGCAGCCTGAATTCTTCTTCGTGCCGACCTATGCCGCCGGCCGCGCCAAGGCGCTGGGACCGGAGGTGCTGAATGCGCGCCTCGGCGCCGCGCTGAGCAACTTCTACAAATCGGCGACCGCCTACCTCACCCCGGAACGGGCGAGCGGCAAGGCGGCTATCGAGGCCGCCTGGCTGGATACGGTGGACGCGAAAATCGCGCCGTCGAGGGGACTTGTGCTCGGCTTCTAGAGCCGGCGGGCCTACCGCGCGATCACTTCAAACTCGGTGCGGCGATTGCGGTCGTTGGCTTCGGGCGTCGTGGCCGTGTCGAGCAGGCGCGTCTCGCCATAGCCGACCGAAGTCAGCCCCTCTTCGGACACGCCCTTGCCGATCAGATAGGCCTTCACGGCATCTGCACGGTCCTGCGAGAGCTTCAGGTTATAGTCGTCGGCGCCGCGGGCGCTCGTGTGCTCGCCGATCTCGGTGACGAAGCCCTGGCAAAGCATGGCAATGCCGCTGAGCGCATCGAGCAGGCCGTTGCTGACAGGCGAGATCCGGGCATTGCCGGACTGGAACAGGATGCTGTGGCTGGCCATCGTGGAATCGAACGCGCGCTGGCAGGATTCAAGGCTGGCACCAGCATCTGCAAGCGCAGCGAGGTTTTCGCCGACACCGCGTTCGCCGCCCTCGACCGGAACGGCGTCCACGAAGAGGAGGTTCGCCGCAGCGGTCTGCGGATGGGCAGCGAGCGCCGCCTGGCCCGCCGACAGGCCTGCAGCCTTCGCTTCAGCGCTCGGCGCGGTGCCTGTCAGGACGGCAACGCGGCCTCGGAGTTTGAGCCCCATCCAGGGGAAGCCGGCCTCGGCAAAGCCGGACTGGATAACCTGTTCGGGACCCGACACGGCGGACAGACCGGCCGCGTCGGCCGAAACGGCCAGCAGCTTTCCGCCCCGGAATTCGTAGAGGCCTTCGGCGAGGGTGACACAGTCCTCGTTCGCAGCCACCTCAACCGGGGCTGCGCCGGGCGGCGGCGCATCGCACGCCCCCAGCACCAGAAGGGCCAGGATCGACGCACAAACTGTTCCAGAACGGTAGGCCATCATGTCTCGTCTCGCTCAAACAGGCCCTCGGCCCCGTCATTGACCGCCCACCCATGCAAGCCTTAAGCCGGGCCTGCGCCAAGGTCAAAACCCTGCCGCAGGCCGACTGTTCAAGTATTACTTGAGACTTTTATAGACTTCGCCGCCCTTCATGACAAAATCCACGGACTCCAGCTCTTCGATCTTCTTCAGCGGATCTTTGGTTACCGCAATCAGATCTGCATACTTTCCCGGCTCGAGCGTGCCGATATCCTTCGACATTTCCAGATGCTGCGAGGCGATGACCGTTGCGGAGCGGATCGCCTCTTCCGGGGTGAACCCCGCCTTCACCATCAGCGCGAACTCCCTGGCATTGTCGCCATGGCGCGAAACCCCGGTATCGGTGCCGAACGCAATGTTCACGCCGCCCTCATGTGCGCGGCGCAGCATGTCGAGCAGAAGCGGGGCGACGATGGACGCCTTGGCGCGCGACGGCGCCGGCAGCCAGGGTTCGTTGACCCAGGCGCCGACCGTCGCGCCGGCTAGAACGGTCGGCACGAGCGTGGCGCCGTGTTCCTTGAACAGCGCAATCGAGCCTTCATCCACATAGGAGCCGTGTTCGATCGAGTCGACGCCGGCGCGCAGC
>JBGSOU010000547.1:0-1613 GCA_041739025.1 Hyphomonas sp. | reverse complement strand
GCCGCAGGTCGACCGCGACGTCATAGACTGCGCCGCGCCCCACGCGCACCAGTTTTCCCTGCGGCTGGCGGATCTGGTAATGCAGGCCGCGCAGCGTCCACTGCGCCGAGCGGCTGTGGTTGTCCTGGACGAAGCGCAGGTCGAGGCCGGCGGCGGCGAAGCGCTGGTCCTGCCAGGTCTCGAGGAAGAACCCGCGGCTGTCGCCGTGGACCTTCGGCTTGACGAGCACCACGTCGGGAATGCGCAGCGGGACGAACTCCACGTCAGCCTTCCTCGGCGAGCAGGCGTTCGAGGTAGGCGCCATAGCCGCTTTTCGCCAGCGGCGCCGCCAGGGCCTGCAGTTCCGCCCTGCCGATCCAGCCCGCGCGGAACGCGATCTCCTCCGGGCAGCTGACTTTGAGGCCCTGCCGGCTCTCGAGGGCTTCGATGAACATCGAGGCCTGCAGCAGTGATTCGTTCGTGCCGGTGTCGAGCCAGGCGATGCCGCGGCCCAGGCGCTCGACCTGCAGGGACCCGTCGGCGAGATAACGCGCATTGACATCGGAGATCTCCAGTTCGCCGCGCGGCGAAGGGCGGAGCGCGGCGGCGATGTCCAGCACCCGGTTGTCGTAGAAATAGAGTCCCGTGACCGCATAGTTCGACGCGGGCCGCGAGGGCTTCTCGACGATCCCGATGGCGCGCCCGGCGGCGTCGAACTCCACGACGCCGTAGCGCTGCGGATCCTTCACGTGATAAGCGAACACCGTCGCCCCCGCTTCGCGGGCGGCAGCGGCCCGCAACTGCTCCGGCAGGCCGTGGCCATAGAAGACATTGTCCCCGAGCACGAGGGCAACCGGATCGTGGCCGACGAAATCGCGGCCGATGATGAACGCCTGCGCGAGCCCTTCCGGCCGTGGCTGCTCGGCGTAGCGGATCGAGATGCCCCAGCGAGAGCCGTCGCCGAGCAAGCGGGCATAGGCCGGCAGGTCGAGCGGGGTCGATATCAACAGGATATCCCGTATGCCTGCGAGCATCAGCGTGCTCAACGGGTAGTAGATCATCGGCTTGTCGTAGATCGGCAGGAGCTGCTTGCTGACGCCGAGGGTCACCGGGTGCAGCCTGGTGCCCGATCCTCCGGCGAGTACGATTCCGCGCAGACTCATCGAAGTCACCCTGGGGTCAGGCCGGACTCTACCGGCTCGGCAGTCTGCCGCATCGCATCGCGTGCGTCGATTTCAGGTCTGTTGCAGAGCGCGGTCGGGCGGCAACGATCTATGCGACGCGGCCTGCGCCTCCCATCCCCCGCACCGGGACTGAGGTGCGGCGTACCATGTGGACAGCGTCGGCCACAGAGGGCCGGCAGGGCGGCAGACGCCGCGACGGGCCCCAGGAGAACGCCATGCACCGCCTTCGCCTCTATAGCTACTGGCGCAGTTCCGCCGCCTACCGCGTGCGCCTCGCGCTCGAGTACAAGGGCCTGCCGTTCGACTACCTGCCGGTGCACCTGGTGCGCGACGGTGGCGAGCAGTTCGGGGCCGCCTACCTGCGAGTCAACCCGCAGTCGCGCGTGCCGGCGCTCGAGGTGGGGGACGTCGTGCTGACGCAGTCGATGGCGATCCTCGAGTGGCTCGACG
>JBGSOU010000537.1:0-3119 GCA_041739025.1 Hyphomonas sp. | reverse complement strand
GGCGAGCTGCTGGGCGAAATCCTCCGCCGTCTGACCCACGACGTCCCCGCCGGCAGTTTCGAGGCGCACCGCAAGACCATCGACCAGTGCTTCGGCTTCGACACCGCCGAGGAAATCCTAGCGGCGCTCGAAGCCGATGGCGGGGACTGGGCGCGCACCGAAGCCGCCACCCTGCGCGCCAAGAGCCCGGAGACCGTCAAGGTCGCCCTGCGCCAGCTGCGCCTCGGCCGCCAGGCCGCCAGCTTCGAGGACAACATGCGGATGGAGTTCCGCATCGGCTGGCGCAAGGTCCAGAGCCGGGACTTCCTCGAAGGCGTGCGCGCCGTGATCATCGACAAGGACAACGCCCCGGTCTGGTCGCCCGCCCGCCTCGAGGACGTCAGCGAGGCTGACATTGCGGTCTACTTCGCGCCCCTCGGCCCGGACGAACTCACCTTCGGCGCCTGACGGCGGCTGGACAGGCGCGCCCGCCCGCGCCGATAACAGGCAACCGGCGATCAGGAAAAGACGACCATGCGCGGCGAAGTTCTGAAACCCGATGACCGGGAAGGGCCCGGCCTGATCCTGGGCGAGGATGGCCGGCGCTATCTCTTTACCGCCGCCCGCGTCCACAAGGGCGCCAGCCTCGCGCCCGGCCATGCGGTGGATTTCATCCCGCTGGGCGAAGATGCCCGCGACATTTACCTGCTGGCGGCGCCCGCCGCGTCGCCCGCGCCCAGTATCCGGCTGCCGGCACAAGAGGTTCCAGCCGCGTCAGCCCGATCAGACGGACTTTTTACTTATTACTTCCGCGCCGTAACGCGCGATTACTTCAGGTTTACAGGCCGATCCCGCCGCGCCGAGTATTGGTCCTTCCTCTGCGTCACAATTGTCTTGTTGATCGCCTGCATCATTTTGGACACCTACCTTTCCGAAGCATTTTTCGGCCTCGATATTGGCGGCGAACCAGACTTCACGCCCATGACCTCCGCCTTGCTCTATATATACAGTATAGTTCCCAGCCTCTCGATCACCGTCCGCCGCCTGCATGACCAGGGCATGTCCGGCTGGATGTTGTTGATCAACTTCATCCCTTATCTTGGCGGGTTGATCCTGTTTATTCTGATGTTCTTCGATTCACATCGCCAGCCCAACAAACACGGGCCCAGCCCCAAGTATGGCCCAGCCCAGACGGTTGACGTCTTTAGCTGACGGCTGAAGCCGTTACGCCTCAGTAACGGTTAACGGCGGCGCCTTTTTATTAACGCTCTACTTGCGTGCGCCCAATGTGCTTATCAAAATATTAGTTCTCGTGATGTAACTCTACTCAAACTACAACAAAAGTTGAGTGGTGGTGACAATGATGATGATCGACATGCAGGACACTGCATCCAATACTATCGGCGAGTCTTTCCTGAAGTCTCTCTCGTTGCTTGAGCAGGCGCATCGCCGTCTGCACGATGTCGTCAAGGACGACCTCGAGCGGGGCGGTGAACGGTCGCTGACCGGCGTCCAGGCGCTGCTTCTGTACGAGATTGGCGAGGGCGAAGCCCCGGCCTCTGTGCTCCGCGCCCGCGGCGCCTTTGCCGGAACCAGCCTGTCCTACAACGTCAAGAAACTGCAGGAAGGCGGCTATCTGATCCAGACCCGTTCGGAAGACGACAAGCGCACCGTGACGCTCCGTCTCACCGATCGCGGCAAGAAGGTCCGGGCCCGGGTTGCGAAGCTGTTCGAGAAGCAGGCAACAGCCCTCGAGCCGACCGCGAGCGTTCGCGCAGACGATCTCTCGCAGCTCAACAAGACGATCACGCGCCTGGAGCGTTTCTGGTCCGACCAGATCCGCTATCGCCTCTAGGCAGGGCCAAATGTCCCCGGCCTCCCGGCCGGGGACTTTTCCATGTCCACGCGGCGCCTGCCGCGGGCGTCCAACCAAGGCTTGTCTGTGCGCTGCGCTTCGGCCACATCTGGGGTCTGGCCGGGAGCTGAACCATGAAACTTTTCGCAGTCTTTGTCGGCGGCAATCATGCCCGGGCGAATATCGAGCTGCACGATCTGCGTTTCGTGGCGGGTGAGACGATCGAGGATACAATCCCCCAGCTGCGCGCCGCCTGGTGGGGCACGCCGTCTTCGCTGCATATCGACGGGTATGCCGAGCTGACCCATGTTGATGGGCGGCGCATTGAAGTCGTGCCCGGCCTGGCGCCCCGCGCGCCGGAACAGACGCTCTGGTTCGTCAATGTCGGCGGCTATGCGCCGGACCTGTTTGGCGAACAGCACACCTACCTGTTCATGGTCGGCGCGTCGAAGCCCGAAACCTGGACCCGCGCCCGTCAGCTCACGCCGGACTGGATCAGCCGCCACAAGGACAATCTCAGCAGCATCGACGACATCCTCGAGGTCAATACACTGCTGGGTGCGGACGGATTGCACGTCCGCGTCGGCGACATCGTGCCCGGCGCCGCGGGACCGCGCATCCTCTCCCACTACATGCCGCTCTGAACGCCCGCCGCCTTTCTCTGCGGGGCAGGGCCGGCTTGTGCAACGATTTCCGCCCCCTGAAAAACAAAATCCATCGCCCGATCAAGCCGATGCAAAATATCTCGCGTTTCCTTGCGCCACCCCTCCGCAGGCGGAGGTATACTTCTCGCCATGTGGTCGCTCACCCGCCTTCGCCAGCATCCGCACGTCGCCCCCTTGTTCGGGCGGGTGCATCCGCTGTGCTGGCTGATCCTGTGGTGGCAGCTGAATGGCCTGATCCGCTGGTTCGAGACCCATCGCCCTGATGATGTGCTCTATTCGGTCAGCCCCTGGGGCCTCGTCACGATCCGCTATGTTGCCCCGCGAACCGACCCGCGCCTCTACAAACCGCGCCCCTGGACCTTCCGTGTCCTGACGGATCCGGGCTGGGGATCAGATCTGCCAGTTGGGGTCGCGTGCAGCCTTGCCCCGGCGTACACGCTCATCCATCCCCAAACATCAAAACGGCCAGCCCGAAAGGCTGCGTCCTGGCGTCCGTGCGCTTGCAGCCATAATATACTTCTACACAAACATTACGCACCCAAGGGTTACGTGATGTGCGAGGGTTCATCTCTCAGATCATCGTGGCCGCGTCGCTCGCGGGCACCGCCAGCGCGGCCCCC
>JBGSOU010000489.1:0-7790 GCA_041739025.1 Hyphomonas sp. | reverse complement strand
GTGGCCGCCTCCTGTCCGCCGCGCGCGGGCCGGGAGGCGGCTGCGCGGCTTTCCGCAGCCGCCTCAAGCTTCGTAATGACATCCGGCGCGTAACACGCTATGCCGCCCGCTTATTTTTGCGGGGGCCGCGCCGATGACGATCCGCCACTTTCTTGACCTCTGGCCGCTCGAGCGGGCGGACCTGCGTGCAATGCTCGACGAAGCACACCGCATGAAGAAGGCGCGCGCCGGTTGGACCAAGGGCCGGATCGATGCGGGCGCGCCGCTTGACGGACACACGCTGGCGATGATTTTCGAGAAAGCCTCGACGCGGACGCGCTTTTCCTTCGACATGGCGATGCGCCAGCTGGGCGGTTCGTCGATCACGGCGAACAGCTCTGACATGCAGCTCGGCCGGGGCGAAACCATCGAGGACACGGCGAAGGTGCTGTCGCGTTTCGTGGACGCGGTGATGATCCGCGCCAACGACCATACCGATATCGAGACCTTTGCCGAGGCCTCTGGCGTGCCGGTGATCAACGGCCTGTCTGACCGCTCGCACCCCTGCCAGATCATGGCGGACCTGATGACGCTGGAAGAGAGCGGCGTGACGCTGAATGGCGCGCGTCTGGCCTGGGTCGGCGATGGCAACAATGTGTGCGCGAGCTTCATCCATGCCGCGCCGAAGTTCGGCTTCTCGCTGGCGATCGGCACGCCCTCGCGCTACGCGCCGGACGAGGACGATCTAGAGATCGCTGCCGACCTTCAGGGCCGGATCGAGCTGTTCGACACCGCCGAGGACGCCGTCGCCGGGGCCGATGTGGTGATTGCCGACACGTTTGTGTCGATGGGCGACCTCGACGCGGAACTGCGCCTGGAGATCCTGGAGCCGTTTGCGGTCACCGAAGAGCTCATGGAACTGGCCAATGGCGGGGCGAAATTCCTGCACTGCCTGCCGGCGCACCGGGGCGAGGAAGTCGACGCCGAAGTCATCGACGGCCCGCACAGCCTGGTCTTCGATGAGGCCGAAAACCGGTTGCACGCGCAGAAGGCAATCCTGCGCTGGTGCCTGCAGAAATAGGGCAATGGCGATCACGAATGCGTGCTCCCCTTGGCGGCGCGGCGGGCGCGCTTTAGGCTTGGGTCATGCCTGACAGCCTTGTACCCACTGCGAAGTTCGTGGATCCCGACATCACCGCCAAGGGGGAGGCGCGCGCCAGCGTCGCCTGGGCGGGGCTGAAGACGCTGTGGTTCAATACCGGCACGCTCTGCAACATCACCTGCGCCAACTGCTATATCGAGAGCAGCCCGACGAATGACCGGCTGGTCTACCTGACGCGCAGCGATGTGGAGCCGTATCTGGATGAGCTGACCGCGCCGGCCGAAGTCGGCATCACGGGCGGCGAACCCTTCATGGCGCCGGAGATCGTCGGCATCTTCAGGGCGGTGCTGACGCGTGGTCACTCGCTCCTGGTGCTGACGAATGCGATGCGCCCGATGATGCGTCCGCGGGTTCAGGCTGGACTGGTGAATCTCGCCAGGCAATTTCCCGGCAAGATGACCTTGCGGGTGTCGCTCGATTCGCACGACGCGGCCTTGCATGATGCCGAGCGCGGAGCGGGCGCCTTCGAGGAAGCGTGCAAGGGACTGCGTTGGCTGGCCGGTGCGGGGATCGGCCTGGCGATCGCCGGGCGGAAGGCGCTGCATGAAGACGAGGCGGCCGCCCGCGCGGGCTACCGCGAATTGATCGCCGTGCTGGGACTTGGCCTGGATGCAGACGACCCGAAACAGCTTGTCCTGTTCCCCGAGATGATTGCGCGGGACGATCCGCCGGAGATCACAACCGCCTGCTGGGGTATCCTCAACACGGCGCCTGAGAGCATCATGTGCGCCAGCCAGCGCATGGTCGTGCGCCGCAAGGGCGCGGCCGGCCCCCGGGTGCTGGCTTGCACCCTTCTGGTCGATGACCCGGCCTTTGACCTCGGCGACACGCTTGCCGAGGCCACGGCGGCCCCGGTCAAGCTGAACCATCCCTGGTGCGCCAGCTTCTGCGTGCTGGGCGGCGCCAGCTGTTCGGCCTGAGGGGCGCCCCCTTGTCGTTCCGGTCGCCCGCTGCCACATGGGGCGACTTGATGCCCCTTCAAGGTGATTGTCATGATCCAGAACGCCCACGACACCGGCGATTTTGCCGCCAGTTTCCAGATTGAAGGCCGTCCCGTGCGCGGGCGGGCCGTGCGCATGGGGTCGGCCAGCGTGTCTCCGATCCTCGCCCGGCATGATTATCCGCCGCATCTGGCGCAGATCCTCGGAGAGGCGGTCACGCTGGCCGCCCTGGTGGGTACGTCGCTGAAATTCGAAGGCCGGGTGCTGGTGCAGGCCGAAGGCGACGGCCCGATCAGCCTGATGGTCGGCGAATATGCGTCGCATGGCGGGGTGCGGGGCTATGCGCGCTATGAAAAGGAAGCCTGGGCCAATCTCGAACGCGTCAACAAGGGCGATGCGCCCCACATGCCTCAATTGTTCGGGCGCAGCGGCCGCCTTGGCCTGATCCTGATCCATGACAATCCGGACGTGCAGCCCTATCAGGGCATTGTTTCGCTGACCAAGGCGACGCTCAGTCAGTGTGCGGAAGATTACTTTGCGATGTCGGAGCAGGTGCCCTCGCGCATCCGGCTATCGGTCGAGAAACTGCACGGCGAAGGCGGCTGGGTGTCCGGCGGCATGATGGTGCAGCGGATCGCGGGCGACGACGCGCGCGGCGATACCGATGAGCCCTGGCGCGAGGCGGAGGCGCTGTTTGCGACCCTGACGCCGCAGGAGCTGGCCGATCCGGCCTTGCCGATGACGGAGCTTTTGTTCCGCCTGTTCCACGAACAGGGCGTGACGCTGGAAGCCGGCACCGCCGTTTCAGACAAGTGCACCTGCAACGAAGCGCGCCTCGTCTCAACCTTGCGCCAGATGCCGGACGAGTCGCTGCGCGAGCTGGTGGAGCCGGACGGCAACCTGTCGATCGACTGCCAGTTCTGCGCCCGGCACTACAAGGTGGGCATCGGCGAGGTGACCGGCCCGGTCAACTGACCCGGCGGTTTACTCCGGCGAGTCCATGGCGAGGATGATCTGGGCATAGCCGCGCGCGAGGCGGCCCATGTTCTCGACGCTGGTGCGCTCGTTGGTGCCATGAAAGCCGGTCAGTTCGTCCGGCGTCAAAACCGAAGGCGCGAAGCGGTAGACGTTCGGCGTGATCGCTTCGGCGTAGCGTCCGTCGGTGGCGCCGAGCACGAGACCGGGCGCAGCGGGCGCGCCAGGCATGACCGCTTCGGACACGCTCGCCAGCACCGCATAGGCCCGGTTGTCGGTCGGCGAGACGTTCGAGGCGCCCTTGCCGCGAATGCCTTCCTTGCCAAGCTCGACCGATATGCCGTCGATGCCGGACGTGACGTCCTTCACGTGCGCAATGATTTCTTCCTCGGTATTGGACGGATGGATGCGGAAGTTCACCGTGGCGGTGGCGCGCTGGGCAAGCACGTTCTCCTTGGCCGAACCGGCCAGCATGGTCGGCGCGGTGGTCGTGCGGATCATGGCGTTGCCGGCCGGAATGTCCGCCAGCTGACCATCGATGACGCCCTTGAACAGCCAGAGGTTTGCGAAGGCCATGCGCTGGGCAAACGGCATGTCCTTGCCGGCGGCCTTGAACATCTCCGAGGCGGGAGGCTGGCTCAGCGCGGATGGCATCTGGTTTTCATCCAGCGCGACGACGGCGCGGGCCAGACGCACGGCTGCAGAGTCGCGTGGCGGCGTCGAGGAATGTCCGCCTGCACCGGAGGCGACGATATCCAGCGTGACATAGCCTTTCTCCGCAATGCCGATGAAGCCCATCGGTTTGCCGGTTAGAGGCGAGGGGTTCAGCACCATGAAACCTTCATCCAGCGCGAATTCCGGCGCGACGCCGCGCGCCTTGAGCAGCGCGACGCCGGCTTCGGCGCCCGAGCCGGAGACTTCCTCATCATGGCCGAACATGAAAAGCAGAGTCCGCTTCGGCTGGAAGCCGGAGGCCGCGAGTGCCTCGGCGGCTTCCATCAGCGCGACGAGTGAGCCTTTGTCGTCGATCGCGCCGCGGCCATAGATGTAGCCGTCGATGATCTCGCCGTCGAAGGGCCCGCCCGTCCAGTCGCCTTCTGTGCCGATGTTCACGGGCACGACATCCTGGTGCGCCATCAGCAGCAAGGGTTTCAGGGACGGGTCAGACCCCGGCCACGTGTAGAGCAGCGTCAGCGTCTCGGGCACCCGTTCCTTCGTCATCGCCGCATGCGCCGCCGGATAGGTCGTCTCCAGCCAGGCGTGCAGCGCCAGCCATTCGCCCTCCTGGCCGGGGCGCGGGTCGCCGCTGGCGAGCGTGACCGTCTTGAAGCGGATTGCGGCAGCGAGATGCTGCGCGCCCAGCTCCGCCGAAATGGCGGGCGGCTCCGGCAGGGTGACCCGGTTGCCGACCGGCGCGCCGCCATAATTGACCGTGTTGAACCCGATGACGCCGGCGAGCGCCGCCAGGGCGAGCCCCAGTCCGATGAGAATGTTGCGGATCATGATTGGCGAGGCTCCCCTGAATTTTCTTTGACGGATCGATTGCGCCGAGGCGGCGCGACGTCAAGCAAGGGGCCGATAAAAAATGACTTGGCCGTCACCTATAGGCGCGGCAGTGTGGCGCACATGTCCCAAACCTCGTCGAAGCGTTTGTCGTTCCCGCGCGTGCTGGCCTTTGCCTCGCTGAGCGTTCCGATTGCCGGCGTGGGCCTGCCCGTCGGCGTGTACCTAGCGCCGCTGTATGCCAATGAGGTCGGCATAGGTCTCGAACTCACCGGCCTCTTGTTCATGCTGCTGCGGTTCTGGGACATCGTGACCGATCCGGTGATGGGCTACATGGTCGACCGGTATCGCAGTCCGCTGGGGCGCGTGCGTCACTGGATCCTGCTCTCGGTGCCGGTGCTCGGGATATCCACTTTCTTCGTCTACATGCCACAACAGGGCGCGGGGCCGGGATACTTCATATTCTGGATGCTGATCTTCTATGTCGGCTTCACGTTGCTGCAAACGTCGCGTTCGTCCTGGGTGCCGGCGATTGCGCGCGACTATGATGACCGGTCGCGCCTGTTTCTCTGGCCCGAGATAATTTCGGTCTCGTCGATGCTGTTCCTGTTGGCCGTGCCGCTGCTCCTGTCGCTCGGCGGCATTCAGGCAGACCGGTTCGGCCAGGTTGCGGTGATGGGATGGATCCTGATCATTGCCCTGCCGGTCGTGGCGGCGCTCGCCTGCTTTTTCGTGCCGGATCCCCCGCTGAGGGGCGAGTCCAGGCAGGTCGAGAAGTTCGAGCTGAAGCCGCTGTTTGCAGCGATCCGCAATCCGGTCTTCAACAAGGTACTGATGATCGAGCTGCTGGTTTCGACTGCCATTTCGGTGACGGCGGCGAATTTTCTCTTCGTTGCGGAATTCGCGTTTGGCGCAACCGATGCGCAGACGAGTCTGGCGCTGATGCTGTTCTTCGTCATGGCGATCCTCGCGCTGCCCTTCTGGCTGTGGCTCGCGAAGCGCACGGAAAAGCGCACGGCTTTCTTCGCGGCGGTCACCTGGTCCGGCATCGCCTTCATCGCGTTCATCCCGCTATCGCCGTTCGCGGACTACAACCTCTTCCTGATCGCCTCGATGATCGCGGGAATACCCTTCAGTGCGCCGATCTTCCTCGCCCGCGCGATGACCGCCGATGTGGTCGAGTTGCAGGCGGCAGAGTCGGGCGAGAACCGGGCCGGCAATTTTTACGCGCTGCTCACCAGTTTCAGCAAGATCGGCTCCAGTCTGGCCTTTGGCGTCGGCTATTTCCTCGTCGGGCGGATCGCCGGTTTTCATCCGCAGGAAACGAACTCCGGCGAGGCGATCTTCGGCCTTGTGCTGGTGTTCGGCCTGTTGCCCGGCCTGCTCTACATTGCGGCCGGCCTGCTGGCGCGGACCTATCCGTTGACCCGGGCCGTGCAGGAAGATACCGCGCGCCGCCTCGAGACGCGCACGGTCATCACCGAGGCTTCCAGCTAGAACCCGCCGCCCTCGGCAAGCCATTCAAGTTCGTCCGGTGTGTTTGTCCGGCCGACCACCTTGTTACGGTGCGGGAAGCGGCCAAACTGGCGGATCGCGTCGCGATGCTGCACCGCGTAATCGAGCGTGGATTTCACATAGTCCCGGAAGTCCTCACCGGCGGTATTGTGGAGCGCCGTGAACAGGGCGACCGACCAGTCCTGGTCGTCCAGCGCTTCGGAATGTTCGAGCGGCAGGTAGAAGAACACGCGCTCGGCCTCGGCGAGGGTCTCGTCCTCGCCCCGTTCGAGCCCCTCCTTGCACAGATGAAGGGCGAGCCGGTCCTGCGCGAAAGCGCGCGGATTGCCGCGGAAGATGTTGCGGCTCATCTGGTCGAGCACGAGGATCGCAGCAAGGCGCTCCTTCGCCCCGCGTCCGGCCCAGTCCTCGGCGAGCGGGCCGGCGGAAAGGGTTTCGAGCAGCGGCAGGAATTTCGCTTCAAGTTCGGCGTCGAAGGCCTTGCCGCCGTTGAACCATTTCTTGCTCTGGGCCTTCAGCGCCTCAGGCGAGGTCTCGGCGCCGGCAAACCAGAAGGCGAGAACGTCTTCGGGCGAGGGCAGGGCGCTCATGCCGCCGGCCTGCGCGCGACAACCATGTAGTTGACGCTGGTGTCGGGCGAGAGTTTCCACTGGCCGCTGATCGGCTGGAAGGCGACGCCGATGGTTTCGTTGATCTCCAGCCCCGCGCCGCGCAGCGGCGTGCGAACATCCTCGGGGTCGAGGAATTTCGACCAGTCATGGGTGCCGCGCGGCAACCAGCCGAGGATGTATTCGGCGCCGATCACGGCGGTGGCGAGTGCCTTGGCGGTCTTGTTGAGCGTGGCGACGATCATCAGCCCGCCAGGTTTCACGAGGCGGGCCGTATCCGCGAGAAACTGCGCCGGGTTGGCAACATGCTCCACCACTTCAAGGTTCAGCACGATGTCGAAGGCGGGCTCACCGGCGGCGAGCAGTCCTTCGGCCGTGCCGGCGCGGTAGTCGATCTTGAGGCCCTGTTCGGCCGCATGAGTCAGGGCCGTCTTGATATTGGCTTCGGAGGCATCGACCCCGGTCACTGATGCGCCCAGCCGGGCCATCGGCTCGGAGACGAGGCCGCCGCCACAGCCGATGTCGAGCAGGCGCAGGCCCGCCAGAGGGGTCCGCAGGCCGGGTGCCAGGGCGAAGTGGGCTTCGGCGGTTTCCCGCAGGAATTTCAGGCGGACCGGGTTGAACCGGTGCAGCGGCTTGAACTTGCCGTTCGGGTTCCACCAGTCGGCGGCCATGGCCGAAAACTTGGCGACTTCGGCTGGATCGATGCTCGGTGTCACCGGAATGCCGGTAGACGCGTCAATTGTTCTCGCCATCGTTTAGCAATCCTGTTTGATCCGCGCCGAACTTTCCCCTAGAGGGGCCGAATATAGGACGCCCGGTACAGGGCAGATAGTCGGTTGGGGCGAAATGGCGCGCACGGTACTGAAATTCGGCGGCACATCGGTCGGCGATCTGGACCGCATTGCCAATGTGGCGGAGATCGTGGCGGCCCGCGCCGCCCGGGGCGAGCACATGGCGGTGATCGTCTCGGCCATGTCGGGGGAGACCAACAAGCTGGTCGCCCTGGCTGACGGCGCGGCCGGCAAGGATCTCGCCCGCCATCTCTATGATGATGAATACGACGTGGTTGTCGCCTCGGGCGAACAGGTCACGGCGGGCCTCCTG